>NZ_JAMXIO010000024.1:0-72393 GCF_059651515.1 Oerskovia sp. 140933 | reverse complement strand
CTCACGGCTCTGGACGCGGACGAGGCGCTCGACACGCTCGCGGACCGTGGGACGGACGTGCGTCTGGTCGCCTCGCGCTCGGGCGCCGACGGGCGCCCCGAGCTCGGCGTCACGCTCGACGCGGACGGCCCCGTGAACGTGGTCGTCGACGGGCAGACGGTCGTCGCGCCCGACGGCTCGATCGGCATCGACGCGCTGCTCGACCAGCAGGGCATCGTCCTGGGCGAGCACGACCGCGTCTCGGTCGCCCGCGACGAGACCGCCGACCCCGCGGTCTCGGTCGTGGTCCACCGCGTCGTGGTGACCGACGTCCCGACCGTGACCCCGATCCCGTTCGAGACGACCGTCCAGGAGGACCCGAACGTCTACGCCGACGAGGCGCCCACGGTCGCCCAGGAGGGCGTCGAGGGCGCGTCGACCAAGGTCGAGCGCGTCACGACGGTCGACGGCGTCGAGGAGTCCCGCGAGGTCGTCTCGGACGGCGTGACGGCCGAGCCGGTCGCGCGCGTCGTGGTGCAGGGCACCAAGGCGCGCCCCAGCGGGCCGGAAGCCGCCGGTTCCGCGAAGGAGACGGCGCGCCAGCTGGTCGCGGCCCGGGGCTGGGGCAGCGAGCAGTTCCAGTGCCTCGATCGTCTCTGGACCAAGGAGAGCAACTGGAACTACCAGGCGACCAACTCCTCGTCCGGCGCGTACGGGATCCCGCAGTCCCTGCCCGGGTCCAAGATGGCGAGCGCGGGCGCCGACTGGCGGACCAACCCGGCGACCCAGATCACCTGGGGCCTCGACTACATCGCGGCCAGCTACGGCACCCCGTGCGCCGCGTGGGGTCACTCCCAGGCGAGGAACTGGTACTGACCGGCACCAGGCCGTTCCCGGTCGTCGGCGGGCTCCCGCCGCAGGGGACGCGCCGGTCCACCCGGTAGGCTTCCCTGCATGAACGACACCCCCAGCGCCCTGCTCGGTCCGGCACAGATCCGCGACCTGGCAGGGCGTCTGGGTGTCCGGCCCACCAAGACGCTCGGTCAGAACTTCGTGCACGACGGCGGCACGGTCCGCAAGATCGTCCGGACGGCCGGGATCGGTGCGGGGGACCGTGTCGTCGAGGTCGGTCCGGGGCTCGGGTCGCTCACCCTGGGACTGCTCGAGGTGGGGGCGAGCGTGGTCGCGGTCGAGATCGACCCGCCGCTCGCCCAGCAGCTCGCAGCGACGGTCGCCGTGCACCAGCCCGACGCCGTCGACCGTCTCACGGTCGTGGCCGCCGACGCGCTCGACGTGACCGAGCTCCCCGGTGAGGCGCCCACCGCGCTCGTCGCCAACCTCCCGTACAACGTCGCGGTGCCGGTCCTGCTGACGTTCCTCGAGCGCTTCGACTCGTTGCAGCGTGTCCTGGTGATGGTCCAGGCGGAGGTCGCGGACAGGCTCGCGGCACCGCCCGGCAGCCGGACCTACGGCGTGCCGTCGGTCAAGGCCGCCTGGTACGCGTCGGCCTCGCGGGCCGGCACGGTGGGGCGCAGCGTGTTCTGGCCCGTGCCGAACGTCGACTCCGCGCTCGTCGCGCTCGACCGCCGGGAGCCGCCGACCACGACGGCCACGCGCGAGGAGGTCTTCGCGGTCGTCGACGCGGCGTTCGCCCAGCGCCGCAAGATGCTCCGGTCGGCTCTCGCCGGGATCGCGGGCTCGTCGTCGGCCGCGGTCGAGGCGCTCGAGCGCGCGGGGGTCGACCCGACGGCCCGTGGCGAGCGGTTGACGGTCGAGGAGTTCGCACGCATCGCCGAGCAGCTCCCCGTCGTGCGGGGCGAGGGCGGCGCGGTCCCTCCGTCGGAGGCGGGCGAGGCCACGGACGACGGCGCGGTGCGTTCCGCAGGCGGGCACCCGGAACGACCTGGCACAGTGGACGCGTGAGCCACCACCTGTCTGCCGCTCCTCCCGTCGCGGTGCGGGTGCGGGCGCCGGGAAAGGTCAACCTGTCGCTTCGGGTCGGTGCACGTCAGGACGACGGGTACCACCCGCTCGTCACGATCTTCCAGGCGGTCTCGCTCGTCGAGGAGGTCGAGGCGGTCCTGGAGGCTCCCGGGGCGGGGATCTCGTTGACGGTCTCGGGGGCCCAGGCCGACCGCGTCCCGGTGGACGACACCAACCTGGCGTGGCGTGCCGCGGAGTCGCTGGCCCGCTACACGGGCGTGGGCCCGGACGTGCGGCTCCACATCCACAAGGGGGTGCCCGTCGCCGGCGGGATGGCCGGTGGGAGCGCCGACGCGGCAGCTGCGCTGGTGGCGTGCGACCTGCTCTGGGAGACGGGGCTCTCGCGTGCGGAGCTGTCGGACCTCGCGGCGGGGCTGGGGTCCGACGTCCCGTTCGGGCTCGTCGGGCACACTGCCGTGGGCACGGGGAGGGGGCATCTCCTGACCCCGGCGATGTCGCGGGGAGAGTTCCACTGGGCCTTCGCGGTGCGGGACGAGGGGCTGTCGACCGCGAAGGTGTTCCAGACGTTCGACGAGGTCGTGGGCGGGAGCCCTGACGTCGAGCTGTCCGACGACACCGAGCTCATGCAGGCGTTGCGCGCCGGGGACCCGGTGGGCCTGGGGCGCGCGCTGCACAACGACCTGGAGCCGGCCGCGCTGGCCATGGCGCCCGAGCTGGGCCGGACCCTGGAGGTCGCGCGCGAGGTCGGTGCGCTCGGGGCGATCGTCTCGGGCTCCGGTCCGACGGTCGCCGCCCTGGCGCGCAGCAGGCAGCACGCGCTCGCGATCGCGGCGTCCTGGACCGCGGCGGGGGTCGCGGACTCCGTGCACTGCGCCACAGGTCCGGCGTCGGGTGCGCGCGTCCTGTCGTCCTGAGGCGCGCGACGACGACTGGCCGGTCCTGGTGCTCGTTCGTCGGCGCGTATCCTCGCTAGGGCACCCGACCCCCTCGCGAAGGAACTCATGGCACACCTCCTCGGCGCCGACGACATCCGCCTCGTCGTCGGCACCCGCACCCTGCTCGACGGCGTGAGCCTGGGCCTCGACGACGGCGACCGTGTGGGCGTCGTCGGCCCCAACGGCGCCGGCAAGTCGACGCTGCTGCGTCTCCTCGCGGGGACGGCCGTGCCCGACGCCGGTCGCGTCACCCGGGTGGGCGGGCTGCGGATCGGCATGCTCGACCAGCGCGACGAGTCCCCTGCGGGGACGAGCATCCGCGACCTGGTCCACGGGGAGTCCGCCGAGCACACGTGGGCGGGCGACGCGGGCATCCGCGCGGTCCACGCGGGGCTGCTGGGCGACCTCGACCTGGACGCCCCGGCGAACACGCTCTCGGGCGGGCAGCGTCGACGCGTGGCCCTCGCGGCCCTGCTCGTCGCGGACCACGACGTGCTGTTCCTCGACGAGCCCACGAACCACCTCGACGTCGAGGGGGTCGCGTGGCTCGCCGAGCACCTGCAGGCGCGCTACGCCCGCCCGGGGGCCCGGGGGGCCCTCGTGGTCGTGACGCACGACCGCTGGTTCCTCGACGCGGTGTGCACGCGGATGTGGGAGGTCACGGGCGACGGGACGGGAGCGGTCGAGGGGTACGAGGGTGGGTACGCGGCCTACGTCCTGGCCCGCGCCGAGCGCGCCCGCACGGCTGCCGTCACCGCCGAGAAGCGCAACAACCTGCTGCGCAAGGAGCTGGCCTGGTTGCGTCGCGGCGCACCGGCCCGGACCTCCAAGCCCAAGTTCCGGCTCGATGCCGCGGCCGCGCTGATCGCCGACGAGCCGAACCCGCGCGACACGCTCGAGCTCACGCGCATGGCCACGCGTCGCCTCGGCAAGGACGTGCTGGACCTCGAGGGCGTCACGGTCCGCATGCCGGCTCGCGACGGGGACCCGGACGCTGCGGAGAAGGTCCTGTTCGACGACGTCACTTGGCGCCTCGGCCCGGGCGACCGCTACGGCGTGGTCGGGGTCAACGGTGCGGGCAAGACGACGCTCCTGCGCCTGCTGGCCGGGCGGCTCGCGCCGACCGAGGGCACGGTCAAGCGCGGCAAGACGATCCACGTCGCCGAGCTGACCCAGGACGTCGACGAGCTCGACGAGATCGGCGGCCTGCGGGTCGTGGAGGTCATCGAGCAGGAGAAGCGCACGGTCGCGGTCGACGGCAAGGAGCTCACGGCGGCACAGCTCGTCGAGCGCCTCGGGTTCACGCGCGAGCGTTCGCAGACCCTGGTCCGCGACCTGTCGGGCGGCGAGCGCCGTCGCCTGCAGCTCCTGCGCCTGCTCGTCGGCGAGCCCAACGTCCTGCTGCTCGACGAGCCCACCAACGACCTCGACACGGACACCCTGGCGGCCATCGAGGACCTGCTCGACGGCTGGCCCGGGACGCTGATCGTGGTCTCGCACGACCGTTACCTGCTCGAGCGGGTCTGTGACCGCGAGGTCGCGCTGCTGGGCGACGGGACCATCCGTGACCTGCCGGGCGGCGTCGAGGAGTACCTCGCGCTGCGCAAGGCCGCGATGGCGGCGGCCGCGTCGGGCGGGACGAGGGGCGCGGGCGCGACGGGCGCCGGGGCCGGTGCGACGTCGTCGGGCACGGGGGACGCAGGCGGTGCCGACGGCGCCCAGCCCGCCCCCTCGGGTGCGGACGTGCGGGCCGCGAAGAAGGAGATCGGGCGCATCGAGCGGCGGCTGTCCAAGATCGCCGAGCTCGAGGCGCGACTGCACGACAAGATGGCGGCCCAGGCGACCGACCATGCGGCGGTCCTCGACCTCGACAAGCAGCTCCGGGAGCTCGCGGACGAGAAGGACACGCTCGAGGCCGAGTGGATGGAAGCGGCCGAGCTGCTCGACTGACGGTTCGCCCGGGCTCAGCGCACGGTCGTCAGGCCTCGAACTGCCCGACGACCGTGCGCAGCAGGTTCGCGAGCTGCAGGCGCTCCGCGGGGTCGAGAGCCGCGAGGACGTCGCGCTCGACGCGCAGCAGGTCCGTCATCGCGGCGTCGACCCGCTCGAGGCCCTCGGGCGTGAGCTCGACGAGCACGCCGCGGCGGTCGTCGGGGGAGCGGTGGCGCTGCACCAGGCCGCGGGCCTCGAGGCGGTCGATCCGGTTGGTCATGGTGCCGCTCGTGACGAGCGTCTGCGTGATGAGCGCCCCGGGGGACATGCGGTACGGCTCGCCCGCGCGACGCAGCGCGGACAGCACGTCGAACTCCCAGGTCTCCAGGTGGCCGCGCGCGAACGCGCTGCGGCGCGCGAGGTCCAGGTGCCGGGCGAGCCGGCTGACGCGCGAGAACACGGTGAGCGGCTCGACGTCCAGGTCCGGACGCTCGCGCTGCCAGGCGTCGACGATGCGGTCGACCTCGTCCGGGTGCGGGTGCTGCATGAACGCGAGATTACTCGACATTCCTTGACATCAAGAGTCTTGACGGGTCGGACCCGTCCCGGCGAGTCCGGTCAGCTCGCGCGCAGGGCGTCCTTGAGCCTGATCCGGCCGCCGGTGCGCAGCACCGCGTTCGAGTAGATCTTGCCCGCGAGCCATACCAGGACCGGCACGAGCGCGAGCGAGAGACCGACCGCGAGAAGGATCTCCCACGTCTCGACCGTGCCCAGCGCGATGCGGATGGGCATGAGCAGCGGCGAGCAGAACGGGACGTAGGACAACCACACGACCAGCGGGTTCTCGGGGTCCCACGGCCCGATCGAGATGCCGATGATGTACGGGATCATCATGAGCGTCAGGACCGGCGTGATGACCGACCCCACGTCCTCCTGCCGCGAGACCAGCGCGGCGAGCGCGGCCAGCGCGAGCGAGTACATGACGAAGCCGATCACGAACCACACGAGCACCCACGCCGCGGTCGCGCCCAGGTCGACGCTGCTCGCGTCGACCAGCCCCAGCGCGAGCGCCGTCCCGACACCGCCCCCGACGACCACGACGAGCTGGATCAGCCCGATCGCGCCGATGCCCAGGACCTTGCCCGCCATGAGCTGCCACGGGCGGATCGTCGCGAGCAGGAGCTCGACCACGCGGCTCGTCTTCTCCTCCACGACACCCTGCGCCACGAGCTGGCCGCACGTCATGAGCGCGATGAAGATGAGGATGCCGCCGACCATGCCCGTCACGATCTGCGCCGGGTCGCGCTCCTCGGTGGGTTCGAGCGTCTCCACCCGCGGGGCTGCCGACGCGATCTCCTGCGCGACGGCCGAGGGGTCGCCTCCCAGGTCGGCGATGGCCCCGGACAGGGCGGCCTGCTGCGCCAGGCCCGTGAACACCGGCGTCAGGGTGGTGCCCAGCTCCTCCTCGACGACCACGGTGAACGAACCGGGCGTCCCGACGACCAGCGCGTCGAGGTCACCGTCGGCGAGCCGTTCGCGTCCCTCGGTCTCCGAGACCTCGCTGACCTGGATCTCGGTCCCGACCGCACTGCCCGCGGCCTCGAGCTGCGGGCCCAGCGCCTGCGCGTCCGACGTCACGCCGACCTGCTGGGCCGCGGGGCCCTGGTTGCCGACGACGCTCAGCAGGAACCCGCCGAGCACCACGCCCGCGAGCAGCGCGACCGTGGTCCAGACGAACGCCTTGGACCGGATGCGCGTCGAGATCTCCCGCCCCGCCACGAGGGACACCGCACCCCACGTGCTCACGGGGGAGTGCGCGCTGGTCGACCGGGCGGGCCCGTGCTCGGCGCTCACGCGGAGACCTCCTGTCGGGTGGGGGGCGCCGTGGGGTCGTCGCCCGTCGAGCCCGCGCCGCCCGACGCCGCGTCGGCGGCCGCGTCGTCGCTGCTCACGACGTGGCGGAACAGCTCGGTCAGCGAGGGCCGCTGGGGTGTGAACTCCCGGACGGGACCGGTGGCCAGGGCCGCGCGCAGGACCGCTTGCTCAGCCCCCTCGTGGGCCGGGTCGACCTCGAGGAAGGTCCTGGCGCCGTCGTACCGGACGACGTGGACGCCCGGGACCTCGGCCGCCCAGCCGGGTGGCGCCTGCGGGGCGTCGACGACCCACTGGGGACGCTGCGTCGCACGCAGCTCCTCGATCCCGCCGACCTCGACCATCTCGCCCGCCTTGACGATCCCCACCCGGTCGCACAACCGCTCGACGAGGTCGAGCTGGTGCGACGAGAAGACGACGGGCACGCCCGCGGCCGCACGGTCACGCAGCACGCCGCTCATGACGTCGACCGCGACCGGGTCCAGCCCGGAGAAGGGCTCGTCGAGGACCAGGATGTCGGGGTCGTGCACCAGGGCCGCCGCGAGCTGCACGCGCTGCTGGTTGCCAAGCGAGAGCTTCAGGACGTCGTCGCCCCGGCGGGAGTCGATCCCGAGGACCTGCGTCCAGTGCTCCATCGCCGTCCGCGCCGCGGCCGGGCTCAGCCCGTGCAGCCGGGCCAGGTAGACGAGCTGGTCGCCGACCTTCATCCGGGGGTACAGCCCGCGTTCCTCGGGCATGTAGCCGATCCGACGACGCATGGCCAGGTCGAGCGGTCGCCCGTCCCACCGGACCTCGCCCGAGTCGGGCGCGAGCACGCCGAGCGCGATCCGCATGGTCGTCGTCTTGCCGGCGCCGTTCGAGCCGACGAAGCCGAAGATCTCGCCGGCACCGACCGTGAAGGACATGTCGCGCAGCGCGCGCACCGTCCCGTACGTCTTGTTCAGCCTGTCGATCTCGAGAGTCGCCATGAACCAACGAAACCACGCGCGAGGGTCGCCGTCCCGGGCGGAATGTCACGGGCCCGGCGCCGACGGCCGGTGACGGGGGCTTCGCCGGCCCTCCGCCGGTGGGCCCCGGACGGCGGACGGGCCGCCGCAGCGTCAGTCGTCCGCGCGGTCCTTGGTCGTGAGCGAGGGCTTCTTCTCCATGCCCGAGAGGCCGTTCCACGCGAGGTTGACCAGGTGCGCCGCGACGTCCGCCTTCTTGGGGCTGCGCACGTCGAGCCAGTACTGACCCGTGAGCGCGACCATGCCCACGAGCATCTGCGCGTAGATGGGGGAGACCCGGGGGTCCAGGCCACGCCGCTTGAACTGGTCCGCGAGCAGGTGCTCGACCTGCGTCGCGACGTCCCCGATGAGGCTCGAGAACGTCCCGGTCGCCTGGGCCACGGGGGAGTCGCGCACGAGGATCCGGAAACCGTCCTCGGACGTCTCGATGTACGTCAGCAGCGCGAGCGCCGTGCGCTCGAGCAGCACCTTGGGGTGGCCGCCCATCGACAGGGCGCCGGTCAGGGCCGAGGTCAGCCCCTGGATCTCGCGGTCGACGATGACCGCATAGATGCCCTCCTTGCCCCCGAAGTGCTCGTAGACCACGGGCTTGGACACCTCGGCGCGCGCCGCGATCTCCTCGACGCTCGTCCCCTCGAAGCCCTTCTCGGCGAAGAGGACACGGCTCACCGCGAGGAGCTGCTCACGGCGCTGGCTCGCGGTCATGCGGGATCTGGGAGGGCGTCTGGAGTCTGCGGGCACGGGACCATCATGCCGTGCCGGGTCGCCCCGGGGCCGAACCCGAGGCCTGGACGAGACGGGGAGGGGGCCGCGGGCACCCCCAGGTACCGGTCCGACGGCGCGAGAACGACCCCCGCCGGGGCGGGATGACTCTCTCCTCACACGTTCTCTCCACGTCCGGACCCCGTTCGGGCGCCGAGCACCGCGCGAGACCTGGCAGACTGTTCTCCGGACGAGTGATGGAGCGCGCGATCGAGGGGTTCGCCCCCGGCCCGTGCGTCGTGTCCAGTCCGTTCCGCCTTGGTGTAATCGGCAGCACAAGGGTTTTTGGTGCCTTTAGTCCAGGTTCGAGTCCTGGGGGCGGAGCACGTGCAACCAACCCGATGGGAGCCCCAGTGACCGACGCTGTGCCCGACGCATCACCAGTGCCCGCCGCAGTCATCGTCCTCGCCGCTGGCGCGGGGACCCGGATGAGGTCCGCGACGCCCAAGGTCCTCCACACGCTCGCCGGACGCAGCATGCTCGGCCACGCGATGGTCGCGGCCCGTGACCTCTCGCCCCAGCGGATCGCGGTCGTGGTCCGGCACGAGCGCGACCAGGTCGCTGCGGCCGCGCTCGAGGTCGTCCCGACCGCCCTCGTGGTCGACCAGGACGACGTGCCGGGGACCGGGCGTGCCGTGCAGTGCGCGGTCGAGGCGCTCGACGTCAGGGCGCAGGCCGAGGCGGCCGCCCACGGTGTCCCGATCGGGCACGAGGGGCGCGGTGCCGTCGAAGGTGTCGAGGGGTCGGTCGTGGTCCTCGCGGGCGACATCCCCCTCCTGGACGCCGCGACGCTCTCCGGGCTGCTGGCCGTGCACCACTCGGACGGGAACGCGGTCACGGTCCTGACGACCGAGGTCGAGGACGCCACGGGCTACGGCCGGATCGTGCGCGACGCGCAGGGCGGTGTGCTGAGCATCGTCGAGCACAAGGACGCGACTCCCGAGCAGCGCGCCATCCGCGAGATCAACTCGTCGGTCTACGTGTTCGACGCCGGGATCCTGCGCGGCGCGCTGCGCCAGGTCACGCAGGACAACTCGCAGGGCGAGGTCTACCTGACCGACGTCCTGCAGATCGCCCGCGAGGGCGGTGGACGCGTCGGCGCGCTGCGCGTGGCCGACCCGCTGCTCGTCGAGGGCGCCAACGACCGCGCCCAGCTCGCGACGCTGCGCGCCGAGCTCAACCGCCGCATCCTCACGCGCTGGATGCTCGAGGGCGTGACCGTGATCGACCCGGCCACGACCTGGGTCGACGTCGACGTGGACCTGGGCCACGACGTGACGCTGCTGCCGGGCACCCAGCTGCACGGCGCGACCAGCGTCGGAGCGGGCTCCACGATCGGTCCCGACACGACGCTCACGGACACGGAGATCGGCGCAGGGGCCACCGTGGTCCGGACGCACGGCAGCCTGTCGGTCATCGGTGACGGCGCGAGCGTGGGCCCCTTCGCCTACCTGCGCCCCGGTACGGTCCTGGGCGAGAAGGGCAAGATCGGCACGTTCGTCGAGACCAAGAACGCGACGATCGGGACGGGCTCCAAGGTTCCCCACCTGTCCTACGTGGGCGACGCGACGATCGGCGACCACACCAACATCGGTGCCGCGAGCATCACGGTCAACTACGACGGCGTCTCCAAGCACCGCACGGTCATCGGATCGCACGCCCGGACCGGCGCGGACAACATGTTCGTCGCCCCGGTCACGGTGGGCGACGGTGCCTACACGGCCGCCGGCTCCGTGATCCGCCGCGACGTGCCGGCCGGCGCGCTCGGCGTGAGCGGCGCGCCGCAGCGCAACATCGACGGCTGGGTCGCCCGTCGTCGCCCCGGCACGGCAGCCGCCGAGGCCGCGGCGCGCGCGCACGAGAACGACGACGAGACGCCCCCTCCGCTGGGAGCCCAGGCCCAGGCGCAGCTCGCCGAGGCCTCCGCGGCGACCCCGGCCTCCCGACCGACCCCGGCGCCCACGAGCCCCGGTGTCCCCACGGTCCCCGACGGGACCGGTACCACCTCAAGCAGCACGAACGAAGGGTCTTCCCCACGATGAGCAGCACGATCGCCGGCAACGGGGACAAGT
The DNA here is from genome assembly GCF_059651515.1 of Oerskovia sp. 140933. Lineage (NCBI taxonomy): Bacteria > Bacillati > Actinomycetota > Actinomycetes > Micrococcales > Cellulomonadaceae > Oerskovia > Oerskovia sp. 140933. Next base: position 61,890 of record NZ_JAMXIO010000024.1, on the reverse strand, counting down.
CCCTCGTCCTCGCGTCCGGCCGCGCGCACCCCCAGCTCGCCAAGGACGTCGCGCGGGAGCTGGGCATCGACCTGCTCCCGACGACCGCGTACGACTTCGCCAACGGCGAGATCTACGTGCGGTTCGGGGAGAGCGTCCGCGGTGCGGACATCTTCCTGCTCCAGAGCCACACGGCGCCGATCAACCAGTGGATCATGGAGCAGCTGCTCATGGTCGACGCGGCCAAGCGTGCCTCGGCCAAGACCATCACGGTCGTCCAGCCCTTCTACGGCTACGGCCGGCAGGACAAGAAGCACCGCGGTCGCGAGCCGATCTCCGCCCGTCTCATCGCGGACCTGTTCCGCACCGCCGGCGCCGACCGCCTCATGAGCGTCGACCTGCACGCCGCGCAGACCCAGGGCTTCTTCGACGGCCCCGTGGACCACCTGTGGGCCATGCCGATCCTCACGGACTACGTCCGTACGCGCGTCGACACGTCGAACGTCACGGTCGTCTCGCCCGACGCGGGACGTATCCGGGTGGCCGAGCAGTGGGCCGCGAAGCTCGGTGGCGGACCGCTCGCGTTCGTCCACAAGACGCGCGACATCACGCGCCCCAACCAGTCGGTCGCGAACCGTGTCGTGGGTGACGTCGAGGGACGCGACTGCGTCCTGGTCGACGACCTGATCGACACCGGCGGCACGATCGCGGAGGCCGTCAAGGTCTGCCTCGCGGCGGGGGCCAAGTCGGTCATCGTCGCGGCGACGCACGGCGTGCTGTCCGACCCGGCGGCCCAGCGCCTGTCCGAGTGCGGGGCGAGCGAGGTCGTCGTCACGGACACCCTGCCGATCGCGGCGGACAAGCACTTCCCGCAGCTCACGGTCCTGTCGATCGCCCCCCTCCTGGCGCGGGCGATCCGCGAGGTCTTCGACGACGGCTCGGTCACTTCGCTGTTCGACGGCAACAGCTGAGTCGCTGGTCCCACGACGGCCCGTCCTCCCGCAGCACGCGGCAGGGCGGGCCGTCGTCGTCCCCGGGGTCGGTCGTCCTGCCGTCCTGCTGCCCTGCACCTTCCGGTGGTGCGGCGCGGACAGGCGACGCGGTGCGCGCGAGGCGGCTGCGCCGTCGGGCTGGCACCATGGCCGGTGTGACGACGACCCAGCCGACCCAGCCGACCCAGCCGACCCCGACCACCCAGGACCTCTCCGGCGGCGTGACGACGACTGGGCAGGGGGCGGCGACCGCCGTGCCCGACGTCGTGGTCGTCGAGCTCGGCGCCGAGGCCTCGGGGGACGACGTCCAGGTGGCCCTCGACGCCGCGAACGCCGGCGTGCACGCGGCCCGCGAGGCGCTGCTGTCCGGCGGGGTCGCGCCGAGGGACCTGCGCACCTCGCAGACGTCCACGTGGACGCAGCCGTCGACCGGGCCGGACGGTGCCACGACCCTGGTCACGGCACGCCTCGCGCTGCGGGTGACGGTGCGCGACGTCGAGGCGTCGGGGGAGCTCGTGCGGGCCGCGCTCGGGGCCGCGGGACCCGTCGCGCGCCTCGACTCGATGCGCTTCGCGGTGAGCGACCCCGGGCCTCTCGCGGCGGCCGCGCGGGCCGAGGCGTTCGCCGACGCGCGCGCCCGGGCCGAGCAGTACGCGGCGCTCGCCGGGCGTGCCCTCGGGCAGGTCGTCGAGGTGAGCGAGCAGGGGGGCGGGTTCGCACCGGTGCCGCGCCTGCTGTCCGCGAAGGCGGAGGCGTACGACGCGATGGCGGTCGACCCCGGCCGCGAGCAGGAGGACGCGAGCGTCACGGTGCGCTGGGCGTGGGCCGTCGCTACCGGATCGTGACATTTCTCAGGGGTCCTGACACCTCGGCGCCGCTAGGTTAGATGCATGCTCATCATCGAGGACTACCTCCTGCTCGCGCTGGACGACGTCACGGGCAAGCCCGTCACCGACACGTCGTACCTCCAGGAGGTGGCGGGTGGTGCGCTGCTCGTCGAGCTCGCGCTGAGGGCGCGCGTCGACCTCGCGGGCGACGGTTCCGCGTGGCGGTCGGGGCGCGTCGTGGTGCGCGACCAGTCGCCCACGGGCAGGCCGCTGCTGGACACCTCACTCACCGTCGTGAAGTCGCGCGAGGGGTCCAAGCCCAAGGGGCTCGTCGAGGCGCTGGCCCGCACCAAGCCCGCGAACGCAGCGCTCGACGGGCTCGTCGGCCGCGGCCTGCTGCGCCGCGAGGAGGGCCGCATCCTGGGCATCTTCCCGACGACGCGCTGGCCCGCCGCGGACTCGCGCCACGAGGGCGAGGTGCGCCGCACGCTCACCCGCGTCCTGCTCGACGGCGCCACGCCCGACGAGCGGACGGGTGCGCTCGTCGCGATCCTCGCCGCGACCCGGCAGGCGGGTCGGGTCATGTCCGCCGGTGCGGAGCTCACCGCGGGCGACCGCCGGGAGGTCGACCGGCGCGCGAAGGAGATCGCCGAGGGAAGCTGGGCCGCGGGAGCGACCCGACGCTACGTCGAGGAGATCACCGCGGCCACCGCCCTGGCGATCAGCACGAGCGCTGCGATCGGCGCGACCGTGGCCGTCACGGCGGCGCAGGCCTGACCGGTCGGCCGACCGCCCGGCCTGGCCCGGCCCGGCCCGGCCCGCTGCCGAGCCGCGACACGAGCGCGTTTCCCTTGACGCGGCGCGCCCGGGTACAGTAGTTCGGTTGCCTCGGCGAGGGACGTCTGACGGCCGGTGAGTCACCGGAAGGTCAGCAGGATCCTGATGGGTCCCCGTAATCGACTGGGCGGTCGTCCTCGTGCGCCCGTCATGTGTCCCGCGCCGACGCAGCCGCCCCGTCCTCCGGTGACAACCAGCCGGCCGGACAGCCGACCGCTTCCCACTGGTGGTCGGCCCGCAACCGTTCTTCAGGAGTTCACGTGTCCGAGATCAAGCTTGTCGCAGAGTCCCGCACCGAGTTCGGCAAGGGTGCCGCGCGCCGCATCCGCCGCAACAACCAGATCCCCGCCGTCCTGTACGGGCACGGCACGGAGCCCGTCCACATCGCGCTGCCCGCGCACGTGACGACCCTCTCGCTCAAGCAGGCCAACGCCCTGTTCTCGATCGAGCTCGACGGCAAGCCGGTCCTCGCGATCGCCAAGGACGTCCAGCGCGACCCGGTCAAGCAGATCGTCGAGCACATCGACCTCCTCATCGTGAAGAAGGGCGAGAAGGTCGAGGTCGAGGTCAACGTGCACGTCGTCGGCGAGTCCGCCCCCGGCACGATCCACGTCGTCGAGTCGCAGACGCTGCTCCTCGAGGCCGAGGCCACGCACCTGCCGGAGTCCGTCGAGGTCTCCATCGACGGTCTCGAGGCCGGTCACATCGTCCGCGCCGGCGAGATCACGCTGCCCAAGGGCTCCGTGTTCCACGGCGACCCCGAGCTCGCGGTCGTCGCGATCACCGAGCCCCGCAGCGAGGTCGCTGCCGAGGCCGAGGCCGAGGCCGCCGAGGCGACCGACGAGGCTCCCGCCGAGGCCTGAGCCTCACTCTCCGGAGGTGGCGCCCGCTGAACCCGCGGGCGTGACCACCCGGACCGCAGGACACGAACGTGCGAGGCGTCCGGTGCCGTACGGCGCCGGACGCCTCGCACGTCTCCCAGACGTCGTCGAAGGACCAGGTGACATGACCGATCAGCCGTGGCTCGTCGTCGGGCTCGGGAATCCCGGACCCACCTACGCGGGCAACCGCCACAACGTCGGGCACATGGTGCTCGACGTCCTGGCCGGGCGGTCCGGAGCGACCTTCAGCGCGCACAAGGCGCGTGCCGCGGTCGCCGAGGCGCGCCTCGGGGTGCTGCCCGGTGGTGCTCCGGGGCCACGGGTCCTGCTGGCCAAGCCGTCGACGTACATGAACACGTCGGGCGGCCCCGTCGCGGGTCTCGCCCAGTACTTCGGCATCGACCCCGACCACGTGATCGTCGTCCACGACGAGGTGGACATCCCGTTCGGCGACATCAAGCTCAAGTCCGGTGGCGGCGAGGGCGGGCACAACGGCCTGCGCGACATCACCAAGGCGCTCGGCACGCGCGACTACGTGCGCGTCCGCGCGGGCGTCGGGCGCCCTCCGGGACGCATGGACACCGCGGACTACGTCCTGAAGAACTTCTCCGGTGCGGAGGCCAAGGAGCTGCCGTTCCTGCTCGACGACGCGGCGGACGCCGTGGAGATGGTCCTCACCGAGGGGTTGCTCGCCGCCCAGGGGAAGTTCCACACCAAGGCCTGACCTCGGTCTGCGGAACGCCCGGGCGCCGGCCCCGGCCGCGGATCGTCGTCCGCCCCTCGGTTTCACCCGGGCGACTTGTCCGTCTCGCCCGTTTTGGCACATAACAGCGCCCTAGGCTGGATCGATATCCAATCCGGGCGGGTGGCCGCCTCCTGCCCCACGACGGAGGCACGATGACCGAGGGTGTGGCACTCGCGCACGACTACGCGACCCAGCGCGGGGGCGCCGAACGGGTCGCGCTGTGGCTGGCCGAGGCCTTCCCCGGCTCGCCCATGTACACGACGCTCTACGACCACGAGGGCACCTTCCCCGAGTTCTCCCGGCTCGACCTGCGGACCTCGGCGCTCGACCGGGTCGGCGCCCTGCGCCGGCACCACCGCCTAGCCCTGCCCCTGCTCGCCCCCGCGGTCTCGGCCCAGCGCGTCGAGGCAGACGTCCTGCTCGCGAGCTCCACGGGCTGGGCCCACGGGTACAAGGGCGCCGGACGGACCGTCGTCTACTGCCACGCCCCGGCCCGGTGGCTCTACCAGCGCGACCGCTACCTGGGGGGACGCGACGGGCGGGGCGCCGCCGACCGGGTCCGCGGCGGTATCGCCTCGGCCGCCCTGGCCACGTTGTCCCCCGCCCTGCGCGGGTGGGACCGGCGCGCGGCCGAGCGCGCCGACGTCTACCTCGCCAACTCCACCGTCACCCAGCGCGCGATCCGCGAGGCGTACGGGATCGAGGCGGAGATCCTGCCCCCGCCCCCCGCGATGCTGCCCGCCGGTCCCGAGCAGGAGGTCCCCGGGATCGAGCCCGGGTTCCTCCTGTGCGTCGCGCGGCTCCTGCCCTACAAGAACGTCGACGTCCTCGTCGAGGCGGCCCGCCTCGCGGGCCGGCGCCTCGTGATCGTCGGGGACGGCCCGGACCGGGCGCGCCTCGAAGGCCTGGCCGCGACGGGTGCCCCCGTCTCCGGGCGGTGGGGCTCGCCGTCGGGCACGGTGGCGGCGCGTGGCCGCACCACGCTCCTGGGGCGCGTCGACGACCCCGAGCTGCGCTGGCTCTACCGGAACTGCTCGATGCTCGTCGCGGCGTCCTACGAGGACTACGGGCTGTCCCCTCTCGAGGCCGGGGCCTTCGGCCGCCCCTCCGTGGTGCTCCGCGACGGCGGCTACCTCGACACCGTGGTCGACGGCGTGACGGGGACCTTCTTCGACGCCCCCGAGCCGCGGCTCGTCGCGCGGGCAGTCCAGGACGCCTCGGACGTCCCGTGGGAGGATGACGTCCTGACCGCGCACGTCGAGACGTTCGCGATCCCACGCTTCGTCGCGCGGCTCCGTGAGGTCGTCGACGCCCAACGGAGCATCGTGCACGGGGGCACCAGCACCTCAGGGAAGAGGAACCCATGACAGTCCGGGAGTTCGTCCGCACGGTGTGGGACGGCAAGTACTACGTCCTCGCGGCCGTCCTCGTGGTGGTGGTCGGGGCGTTCGTCTACCTCAACCAGCAGGAGACCGTCTACAAGGCGACGGCGACCGTGAGGCTGGTCGGCGTGCAGACGGCGCAGGGTGGTGAGCAGGTCGTCGAGGTCACGGTCGCGACCGACCTCGGGGACATCACGTCGGAGCCCGTGGTGGCCGCCGCAGCGACGACCCTGGGCTACACGGGCGCCCCCGCGGCCCTCGCGGCACAGGTCTCGGCCGAGTACCCCGGCGAGAGCCAGAGCGTCATCGCGATCAGCGCCAAGACCCTCGACCCGCAGGAGTCGCAGGACGTCGCCAACGCGTTCGCCGACGCCTACGTCGCCCAGCTCACGGTCCTCCGCGACGCCCAGGTCGCGGCGCTCGACGCCAGGAGACAGGCCCTCGCCGAGCAGCTCGCCGGGGTCACCGCCCGCCTCTCCGTCAACTCGGACGACCCCCTCGCGCTCGCCGAGAAGGAGACCATCGTCACCGAGTACACGAGCCTGACCGTCCAGACGAACACCCTGCGGGCGATCGGCGTCCCGGGCGAGGTGGAGACCCCGGCCGCAGGGGCCGAGGCGCTCGGCCCGGGCCGGGCCACGGTGCTCGTCCTCGCGGCGTTGGCGGGCCTCGTCGCCGGGATCGGGCTGGCGTTCGCCCGTCGCGGGCTCGACGTGCGCGTGCGGGGCGCCGCCGACGCCGCCCGTCTCGCGCAGACCCCCGTCCTCGCCGAGCTCTACGGCGTCCGGTCCTCCGACCGCGACTACAGCCACACGCACACCCTCCCGGTCTCCCGGAAGGTCGCGACCCCGTTCACGGAGTCGATCCGCGAGCTGAGGACCGCCGTCCAGGTCTCCCTCGCGGAGGCCGACAAGGTCGTCGTCGTCGTGACCGCGGCCGACCCGCACGCGCCCCGTACCTTCATCGCGGCGAACCTCGCCGCGTCGTTCGCGCTGAGCGGTCGGCGCACGATCGCGGTCTCGGGCGACCTTCGTCGCCCCGAGCTCGACCGCGTGCTGCCACCTCCCGAGGGGTGGTCGGGCGACCCGCACACGCTGCGCCCCACCACGATCCCCAACCTGGGCGTCTTCCCCGTCCCGGAGGAGGAGATGGACCCGGCGGACTTCCTCGCGACGACCCGTGCCGGCAACCTGATCGCCGACCTCAGCGACGACGCCGAGGTGCTCGTCATCGACGCACCACCCGTGCTCGCGGCCGCCGACGCCACGATCCTCGGGCGCTACGCGACGGGGGTGGTCCTGATCGCCTCCGCCGGGAAGACCGACCGCGCGGTCCTCGCCGAGGCCTCCGAGCGCCTGCGCATCAACAACGTCCCCCTGGTGGGGATCGCGCTGGCCGGGGTCAAGAGCGACCGGCGGATGCTCTATGCCTCGACCTACGGCGACCCGGACCGCAAGGACGCGGGGCACCCCGACCGCCCGTCCGGAGACACGGAGCCGTCGGCCCCGGCGCTCCCCGCGGAGCGGCCCGACGCCCCGACGCGTGACGACAACGACGAGCACGTGGACGAACCGCGCCGTGCCGCCCGGGAACGGGCCGCGGCCGTGGGCACCGGCGTCCCGGCCGCGACCAGGGCGACGCCCGCGCAGGGAACGGGACCGCAGGCCTCTGGCCCCCGGCCGCAGTCCTCCGGCGGCGGGCGGCAGGGACCGCTGCTGTCCCCCGAGTGGGGCAAGGTCTCGACGTCTCCCGGCACGCCGGGCGAGACGCGTTCCCGCTCGAACCCCGCCCGCAAGGGCGAGGAGCCGGAACCCGGGGAGAGCAGCGCGGGGCGTAGGCTGCCGTTCCGCTGGTGACGGCAGGACGCGCGGTCGGGGTCGGCCCCGACCGACCGGTGCGCGTGCTCGTCCTGGACCACACGGGCCTGCTCGGCGGTGCCGAGCTCGCGCTGGTGCGCCTGCTCGAGGCGCTCGGCCCGGACGTCGACGTGCGGGTGCTGCTGTTCTCGGACGGTCCGCTCGTCCCGCGCCTGCGGGCCGCCGGTGCGGTCGTCGAGGTGCTGCCGCTCGACGCTCGCACCGTCTCGACCTCGCGTGAGGCCGTCGGCCGTGCGGGGGCCGCCCAGCTCGTCTCCCTGCTGCGGCTGGTCCCTTTCACCTGGGCGCTCTCCCGCCGGGTCCGCGCGCTGAGACCCGACGTGGTCCACACGACGTCGCTCAAGGCCGACCTCCTGGGCGTGGTGCCCGCGCGGGTCGCGCGCGCGGCGCTCGTCTGGCACGTCCACGACAGGATCGCGGACGACTACCTCCCGGCGCGGGTCGTCCGTGCCTTCCGCTGGGCCGCGTCGCGCCTGCCCGCCGCGGTGATCGTGAACTCGCGCGCGACGGCCGAGACCCTCCCGGGTCCCTCGACCGTGGCGTACCCGGGGTTCGGCGCGGACCAGGTCCTGGTCGGTGGGCGCGCGACCGGCCACCCGACCGGGCAGGCAGCCGCCCGGCAGGGGGCCGCCGGGCAGGGGGCCGCCGGGCAGGTGGCCCCCGGCCCGGTCGTGGGCATGGTCGGGCGGATCAGCCCGACCAAGGGGCAGCTCGAGCTCGTGCGGGCGGCGTCTCGCGTGCTCGTGGACCACCCGGGGGCCTCGTTCCGGCTCGTCGGTGAACCCAGCTTCGGTGCCGAGGGGTACGCGGACGAGGTCCGTGCGGAGGCCGTCCGGCTCGGCGTCGCGGACCGCGTCGTCTGGGTGGGGTTCGTGGCGGACCCGGCGGCCGAGCTCGACGGGTTCGACGTGTGCGTCCACGCGTCGCCCGTCCCGGAACCGTTCGGCCAGGTCGTGGTCGAGGCGATGATCCGGGAGGTGCCGGTCGTCGCGACCCGGGCGGGGGGAGTCGTCGAGGTCCTCGCCGGCACGCCGGAGGACCCGGCGCCGCTCGGTGAGCTCGTCGAGCCGGGGGACGCGGACTCCTTGGCACGGGGCGTGCTGACGGTGCTGGACCACCCGCAGGACGCGGCGGCGAGGGCCCGCCGCGCCGCCGAGGTCGCGCGCGAGCGCTTCGCCGCGACGCGTACCGCGGAGGTCGTCAGCGGGGTGTGGCGGCGAGCCGCCAGGCTCTCTCGATGACCTCGCGCATCGCGCGGCCCTGGGTGTCCCACGTCGGGATGTCGTCGTCCTGGTGGGTGTCGGTCCGTGCCGGGGCGGTCAGGGCCGCCCGCACGGCCTGCGGGTAGCCCGCCGGGTCGGCGACCGTGACACGCGGGTCGGCCGCGTCGCGGAACCCCGCGACCGGGGTGGCGACGACGGGGCGCCCGACGGCCCGGTACTCGTAGAGCTTGAGCGGGTCGAGGCTGTCGGTGAAGTCGTCGACGAGGTGGGGGACCAGGAGCGCGGTCGCGTGCTGGAGGTAGGCGGGCACGTCGGTCCAGGGACGCGCTCCGAGGAGCCGCACGCCCGCGGCCGCGAGGTCGTCGTACTCCTGGCTCGACAGGTCGAGCACGGGCCCGACGACGACGACCGTCCCTGCCCCGGCCGTCGCGGTCGCGGTCCGGGTGACCAGGTCGAGGTCGAACCGGTCACGGTGGACTGTGCCCAGGTAGAGGGCCACGGGGCCGGGGGGGAGGTCGGCGGGCCGTTCCCGGGGCTGCCGGTAGCGGTCGACGTCGACCCCGTTGGTGATGAGCGTGACGGGCCGGTCCGTGCCCTTGCTCGCGGCGAGGTGGGGCGAGCAGACGGTCACCTCGTCGCACTCCGCCAGCAGGTGCGCCTCGTCCGCGAGGAGCCGACGGCGGATCTCGGGCGGTCGGTCGGCCGCGACCCAGTCGTCGGTCACGTCGTACAGCGACGGCCAGTCGGTGTCCCGGGCGAGGGTCGACGCCGCAGGGTCGTTGACCCACAGCACGGGGCGCGTGAGCCCGACCTTGCGCGCGGCGCGGCGGACGAGGGACGCGAGCCGTGCGTCGACGCGCGGGTCGACGCGGCGCGGCAGGATCTTGGTCGGCTGGTAGAGCCAGAGCTGGTCGGGGCCGACCCCCTCGACGGGGTCGGCCCGGCGCAGGCCGAGGCCGGGACGGGGCCGGAACCCTCGGCGGGCCTCGTGGAGCGGGTCCGCCGCGGGCTCGACGAACAGGACCCGCAGGGACGGGTCCGCGCGCAGGAGCTCGGTCACGAGGTACTGGTTGCGTCGCCACACGATGTCCCACGACTCGAGCGAGACGACCACGAGCTCGTGCACCGTGGGCTGGGGGAGGGCGCTCACGTCGTGGGGCTCCGATGCTGGTCGTCCGGGCGGGCCTGCGGACGACGGACGACGCCGCGGTACACGGCGGCGGTCCCGTCGACCTGGGCGTGGGGCGTGAAGTGCGTGCGCTGGACCGTGCGGGCGGCCTCGCCGTACGCGTCCCGGCGCGACGCGGACGCGGCCAGGGTCGCGAGCTGCTCTCCTGCGCGGGCGACGTCGGTCGACGGGTAGAGGGCCAGGGGATCGAGCCCGGCGAGGGTCTCGAGGTGGCCGCCGGCGGCGGCCGCGACCACGGGCAGCGCGTTGGACATGGCTTCCAGGACGCTGAGGCCCAGGCCCTCGATCGGGCAGGGGGCCAGCAGGACGCCGGCGTGGCGCATGAGGTCGTCCACGTCGGACCGTGCACCGAGGAACCGCACGTGCGCGCCGAGGCCCTCGCGGGCGGCGAGCGTCTCGAGGTGGGCACGCTGGGAGCCGCTTCCCGCGACGAGGAGCTGCCAGCCGTCGTCGTGCAGGCGGGACGCGGCGAACGCGAGGACGCCCAGGTCGGTGCGCTTCTCCGGTTCGAGGCGTTGGACGAGCAGGACGGTGCGGTCGCGGTCGGACGCGGTGGGGGCCGGGGGGCGGTCGTCGATCCCGGGGTGGACGACGACGCTGTCGCCGTCCACGTGGTCCGCGACGTACCGGCTGATGGAGATCTGCGCGCGCACGGGCCGGCGGGCGACCGCTGCCGTCAGGCCGGCTGCCGGGCCGCTGCCGCGGGGGCGCGCGAAGTGGCGCGTGGCGACCACGGGGGGCATGGCCCGGACCGTGGGCGCCGCGAGCGCGGCCGCGACCTCGGCCGACGTCATGTGGGCGTGCAGGACGTCGGCGCCGGGGGCGGTCGTGCGGACCGTCCGCACGACCTGTGCGAGGGACCCGGCGGGCAGTACCCGCACCGACCGGTCGTCGATGGTCTCCCGCATGCGGGGCACGTCCCCGCCGACGACGACGACCTGGCTGCCGTGGGCGGACTGCGCCCGGGCGAGTCGGGCGACGTGCCGCTCGACGCCCGCGAAGGCGTCGGAGTGCACGACGTGGAGCACTCTCACGTGGTCGGGTCCTTCCGGTGGCGGCCCGTGGGCGCGGGGTCGGGCTGGGGCACGGGGATCGAGGCCGGGGTGAGCACGAGGTGCTTCGAGGGGCCCCGGGCGTCGAGCATCTCCTCGACCGACCGGAGGTCGTCGACCGGGAGCCTGTCGCCGGTCTCCTCGCGCGCGGCTCGCCGGGACTCGGCGTAGGCGTCGGCGCCCACGCAGACGCCGACGATGAGGAACGGCACCGACACCTGGACCGACACCCAGAACAGGTCGAACTGCCCCTGGATGAACCGCATGAGGAGGACCGAGAACGCGAGCGTCCCGAACCGGGGGTTGATCCGCCACAGCACGACGAGCGAACCGAAGAACAGGACGATGAACGCGACGAGCCCGACGAGCCCGGCCGACGTGAGCACCTCGAGCTCGGCGTTGGGGGGGCTGGAAGGTGTACTCGGTGCGGTTCGCGACCCACCAGCGCAGCCCGACCCCGACCCACGGGCTGCGCTCCCAGACGTCGATGGCCTGCTCGTACCAGGTCAGCCGCTGGTACGCGGAGTTGAACTGGTCGTTGGTCGCGAGCTGTTCCTGGACGGCGGCCCACACGAAGTACACCGCGGGGATCGCGGCGAGCAGGATGAGCTTGGAGCGCTTGCGGTCGGGGTCGGCGCGCAGCGTGATGAGGACGACCCCGATCGCGAGGCCGATCAGGGCCTGGCGCGACTGCGACGCGAGCACCGCGAGCCCGAACAGCCAGAACGCCGGGTACGTGAACGCCTTGGGCCACCCCACCCACCACGGACGGGCATAGGCGAGCAGCGCCGCGCTCCCCAGAACGCACCCGACGAAGTTCTTGTGCATCGGGAACGGGATCTGGAGGTACACGGGGCCCGTGTTGCCCGCGGCGAGCTGCTGCAGCGCGGTGAAGCACGTGAGGACCGCGATGATCAGGCACGGGATCATGAACAGGGTGAGGCCGAGCCGCGCGCGTCCTGCCCTCCCGACGGCCCAGCCGACCAGGAGCGCCCCGCCCACCGACAGCCACGCGTGGAACCACTCGACGGTGTTCGCGGTGTACGGGTTGGCGATCACGGTGAACAGGGTCGCGACCTGGTAGAGCGCGGAGAGCCACAGCAGCGAGCGCATGGGCCGCGAGAGGGGGCGCTGGGTGAAGAACAGCGCGAACCAGAACGCGCCGAAGAGCGCGAAGTCGCTGAGCGAGAGGTTGACGGCGTCGCCCCCGACCCGTTCGACGATCACCATCGCGGGCATCGCGAGGATCGGCATGGCCGCGGGCTCGTAGACGGTCATCCCGACGACGAGGACGAGGGCGGCCACCCCGACCGAGATCGCGGTGTACTCCGGGACGAGGAAACCGATCCCGACGAGGACCGCGGCGACCGCGGCCGAGCCCACGACCCAGGCGAGCGACCGGCGGATCACGTCGCGGGGTCCGGCGACGCGGGGCCGCGCAGCATCGCGGCCTCTGCCGAGAGGGGGCCGCGCAGGTACAGGCGGACCCGCAGGCGGGCCAGGGTGCGCCCGTCCCCCCGGAGCGCGACGGCGCGCGCGGCCGACCCCGCGAGGACGCCGGCGCGCGCCGCCTGCCAGCCCGCCGTCCCGAAGTGCTTGCGCAGGTACCGCTCCTGGGAGGCGTGGAAGTGCGTCTCGCGGCGGGTGGGGTCGCTGCTCGTGGCACCACCGAGGTGCAGGGCCTCGACCTCGGTGACGGCCAGGTGGCGCTTGCCGAGGAGGGTCGCGCGGTAGGCCCAGTCGGTCTCCTCGGCGTACAGGAAGAAGTTCTCGTCGAACGTCCCGACCTGCTCCAGCGCGTCGGCCCGCAGCATGAGCACGGACCCGATGACGAACGACCTGCCCGGCGGGGTGGGCCTCAGCGCGCCGAGGCCCACGGCCTCGACCCACGTCCCGGCGGGGGACGGGTAGGGCCACACGACGCGGGCCGCGGCGCCCTGCCCGTCGACCTGTGCCGGGCCGACGCTCGCGAGGTCGGGTGCCCCGTGGAGCCGTTCCTGGAGCGTCAGGACGTCCTCCGGGGTCACGACCGCGTCGGGGTTGAGCAGCAGCACGTCCGACCCGGGGGTCTGCCGGTGGCGCAGCGCGTGGTTGACGCCTGCCGCGAACCCGCCGTTGCGGCCGGGGTCGAGGTAGCGGGCCCCGGCGAGCTCGGCGACCTCGCGGACCTCCGGCATCGACGAGTTGTCGACGACGGTGAGGGGCAGCTTCCCGACGAGCGGAGCCAGCGCGTCGCGCACCAGGTCCGGGGACCCGTAGGCGACGAGGACCACCTCGGGCGGCTGCCCGGGCTCGCTGCCCGACGGCGCGGCACCGGTCCCGCGGGCGGGCTCGTCGCCCGGAGGGGGCGACGGCGCGGGGGCGGGGGCTCCGGGCGAGGGGTGCGCCGTCGCGTGCTCGTAGAGGGCCAGGTAGCGGCGGGCGACCTGGGGCCACGAGCACGACGACGCGCGCGCGACCCCCTGGTCGCGGAGCGTCGCGGCGAGGCCCGGCTCGTCGACGACCCGCACGAGCGCCGCCCGCAGGGCCGCAGCGTCACCGGGGGGCACGAGCAGTCCCGCACCGCCCACGACGTCGGGCAGGGCCCCCGAGTCGCTCGCCACCACGGGAGTCCCGCACGCCATGGCCTCGACCGCGACCCGACCGAACTGCTCGACCCAGGCGGAGGTCTCGAGGGACGGCACGGCCAGGACGTCGAGCGAGCGGTAGAACGCGACCAGGTCGTCGCCGGACAGCGGTCCCACGAAGCGGACCCGGTCGCCCAGCGGTCGGGCACGCTCGCGCAGCGCGCGTGCCGAGGGGCCGTCGCCCGCGAGGGTCACGTGGAGGCGCCCGTCCAGCTCGGCCGCGGCGAGCAGGACGTCCACGCCCTTGTGCGGGGCGAGGCGACCCGCGTAGCCGACGTGGACCGCGGTCGCGGTGCCCGTCGTCCCGCCCGTGCTGCGAGGCTCTCCCGCTCCACCCGGGTGCCCCGGCGCCGCGAGCGGGGCGGCGCCGTCGGGCAGGTCGCTCGCCGGGGCGGGGGCGAAGACCGACAGGTCCACGCCCAGCGGGACCACCTCGACCGCGCCGCGCGCGCCCTTGGCACGGACGATGCGCGCCGCGGCCTCGTTGCACACCGACACCGCTGCCGCGCCGCGGAGGGCCGCGGCCTCGAACGCGCGGAAGGGCCACGGGTAGCGCTTGGAGATGTTCTGCGCCGAGTACAGCACGTACGGCGGCGCGGGGCGGCGGGCCCTGCCCGGCACGAGGGCGCGGAGCCCGCGCAGCGCGAGGATCTCGGCCGTGGCCAGGGCGAACGGCTCCTCGTGCAGGTCCAGGACGTCCCACCCCTGGCCCAGCAACCGCCAGAGCGGGCCGGGCGACCAGACGAAGAGCGCAGGGTGCGAGCCGAACGTGCGGACCCCCTCGACCGGTTCGCCCGGCCGGGGACGCAGCGGGACCGTGGTGCCGCCCTCGTCCCAGGCGAGCGCCGACACCAGGTGGACGTCGAGCCCGGCCGTCCGCAGCTCCCGCTCCCGCTCCCGCCATGCGTCGACCACGGCGCTGTGCGAGACGCGGAGGATCCTCATGTGGGAGATTGTCCACCAGCGAGGGGCCCTGGCCCCTGCGATCTCAGCGATTTCACCCCGACCGACAACCGAGGAGCGCCGTGCCCGACCGAGGTCCCGATGCCGCGGCCGCCGCTGTCGCCGAACCGCTCGTGAGCGTGGTCGTCGCGACCAACCGCGGCGGCCCCTTCCTGGCCGAGGCGCTGGCCTCGGTCGCGGCGCAGACGTACCCCCACGTCGAGCTCGTCGTGGTCGACGACGGGTCGCCCGACCCGGCCGTGATCCGCGACCTCGTGGAGCAGGCAGGCGTCGGCACGGTCCTGCGCCTGGACCCGTCGGGCGTGTCCGTCGCCCGCAACACGGGCGTCCGGCACACGCGGGGATCGCTGCTCGCGTTCCTCGACGACGACGACCGGTGGCACCCCGACCGCGTGCGCCTCACGGTCGAGGCCCTGGCGTCACGGCCCGACGCCGTGATCGGCTACTGCGCGATGCGCACGGTCGACGCGGCGGGCGACCAGCTCGTCGCCGCCGACCAGCGTCCGGCCCGCGACGCCCGCGACGTGGTCCGCGGCCGGACGGGCATCATGCTGCCCAACCTCGTGATCCGCCGCAGCGCGTTCGACGCGGTGGGTGGGTTCGACCCCGCCTACCGCCAGGGCGAGGACCTCGACCTGGTCCTCGCGGCCACGACCCTCGGACCGTTCGTCCACGTCGACGACGTCCTGGTCGACTACCGCTACCACCCCGGCAACACCACGCGCGCCTACCGCGACCTCGCTGCCGGGATCCGGGTCATCCTGCGCGAGCGTCGCGCGCAGGCCCGCGCTGCGGACCCCCGGGGCACGGCCGGGCTGGACGCGGCCTACCGCGACCGGCTGCGCGCCAACGACCGCTTCGCCGCGTGGAGCGCCGCACGGGCCGCTCGTGCCGAGCTCGCCGAGCGTCGCGTCGGCGCCGCACTGGGCCACGTGGCGTGGGCCGCGCGGTTCGCGCCGCTCGCCCCCGTCGACTGGGTGCGCGAGCGGGCCCGGCGAGCCCTGGACCGGGGGCAGGACGGGGGCGGCCACCCGGACCGCCTGCCGGACGGCTCGGCCGAGGGCTAGGTCGCGTCGCGCCGCCAGCTCGGCGGCGGGACGATCGGCGGCGCCTCGGGGATGCGCCCGAGCCGCCACCCCGCGTCCCAGCTCAGGCGCCACACCAGGTCCGAGAGGTCCCCCGGGCGGCGGACCGTGGACGCCTTCCGGACGGCCTTGCGGGCGAACGAGGCGCCGCGCACCACGAACGTCCTGCCGCGCCGGGCGAGCGCGGAGACGCGGCTCCCGGTCCCCGTACCCGTCGTCGACCCGGCGCCCGTCGCGGTCGTCCCCGCAGCGCCGCCCGTGACCTCCGCCCCGGCGGCCTCGGAGGAGGGCGCCGCGGTCGCGGGGTCACCGCCGGCGTGCTGCGGCGCCTGCGCGTACAGCAGCGCGTAGCGGCGGCTCAGCCACCGCTCGCCCGCGCCGTACGCGAAGGACTGCCGGGCGATGTTCCGCAGCCCGTCACGGCGCCGGACGTGCAGCACGATGTCGCGGTCGAAGACCAGGTCGTGCCCCGCGAGCTGCACGCGGATGCAGAAGTCGTCGTCCTCGGCGGTCCGGGCCCCCTCGTAGAACCCCCCGACCTCGTCGAAGACCGCCGTGCGCACGCCCATGTTGCCGGAGCCGGCCGTGACGAACTGCTCGAGCCCGGGCTTGACCGTCAGCCGGTCCGTCTGGGCCGTCCACGAGACCGCCGACGTCAGGCCCGCGTTGAGCCGCGCCCCCTCGAACGGGCCCGCGACGAACTCGTGCTCGCTCAGGGCACGGTGCACGGCCTCGACCCAGCCGTCGGCGACCATGTCGTCGGCGTCGCAGAAGGCCAGTGCCTCGGACCTCGCCTGCGCGACCGCGATGTTCCGGGCCGCGCTGGGACCACGACGGGCCGAGGCGTCCACGAGCCGGAGCTCGGGCATGCGCTCGGTCCACTCCGCGACGAGCCGACGCGTCCCGTCGCTCGACCCGTTGTCGCTCACGATCACCTCCCAGGGCCAGGCCGGGCGCTGCGCGAGCAGCGCACCGAGCTGGACCCCGAGGGTCGCCTCGGCGTCGTACGCCGGGATGATCACCGACAGCTCCGGGCGGGCCCCCGCACCGGTGGGTGTGCTCATGCCTGACGCATCCTCTCGCGGGCCATGCTCATGACGGGCTGGTACGACGCCGTCAGGTCGTGGGCGGTCACGGTCCGGTAGCCGTCGGCCGCGAGCCGATCCAGCAGCAGGTCCAGGACCCGTGCCTTGTCGAAGGCCGGCAGCACCTCGTCGGGGGCGAGCGTCTCCGGGTCGCCGCGGTCGTCGTGCAGCAGCAGCATGCTCCCGGGGAAGACGGTCGACAGTGCGCGTTCCGCGATCTGCTCCTCCTCGCCGTCGATCCAGTCGAACGCGTCGCCCGACCAGATGAGCACGTCCATCCCCAGGCCCGCGATGCCGTGGGCCTGCCGGACCGTGTGCGCGCCGTAGGGAGGCCGGAACGAGACGATCGGCGCCGAGACGATCGACTCGACCTCGTCCTTCGCGTCCCGCACGTACCGGACCGCCTCCGCGTCGCCCATCGTCAGCAGCGACCGGTGGTCCTGCCCGTGGAGCGCGAGCTCGTGCCCCTCGGCGAGGATGCGGCGGGCGATCTCCGGGTGGGCCCGCACCTGCCGGGCGAGCGCGAAGAACGTGGCCGTCGCGCCGCGCTCGGCCAGCAGGTCGAGGAGGCGAGGCGTGTGCTCGGGGTGCGGGCCGTCGTCGTACGTGATCGCCACGACCCGGTCCGACGTGTTGACGCAGAACGTTCCCAGCGCGCGCGTCAGCGCCCGGGGGAGCGGCAGCCGGGTGTACGCGACGTCGGAGAAGCGGCCCCCGACGGGCGGCGGCGTGCTCTCGATGTCGCGGCGACGGACCACGATCCCGCGAGGAGGACGGCGGGCGGCCGTGCGGGAGCCGCCGGGCTGGGACTCGGACATCGACTGACCCTCTCTGGTCGTCCGGGACGTGGAGCGCGCCGGACGGGCCGGGCGCGGTGGTGCAGATGCTACGGGGGCCGCGGGACGGGCGCGCGCGCCGTCCCGCCTCAGGTGCGCACCCCGTCGAGCGCCTCGAGCTTCGCGCGGGCCTCGGGCGAGGTGGCGCTCGCGGCGACGAGCCGCGGGCGCAGCGCGTCGACGGCGTCCTGGAGCGTCACACCGAGCATGTGGTGGAACGACCAGTCGTCCTCGGGGTCGAACGCGGGGTCCAGGCTCCGGTCGCGCGGGCGGGGGTCGTTGCCCGTGATGTCGCCCGAGTCGAGGAACGGGATGCCCGCCGTCCGCGGCCCGAACGTCTCGAAGTCGGTCACGACGGGCCGACCGTCGAGCATCCAGATGTTGTGCGGCTGCAGGTCGCCGTGCAGGTGGCCCGTGAGGTAGATCTCGAGCAGGACGTCCAGGGTCCACGCCCCCATGCCGACCCGGTCCTCGCGCGAGAGCTGCTGCCCCGCGACGTCGAGCCGGGACTCGTCCGGCAGGCGCGGGACCGTGAAGCCGCGACGGTGCCAGCGCACCACGGGCATGCGCCACGGCCGGTCGCCGAAGAGGTCGCCCGTGGCCTTCTCCGCGAGGAACGCGTCCTTGCCGACGCGCGTACGGGCGAAGTACTTCGAGACCGTCGGGCGTCCGCGGTGCGTCGTGTAGACGGTCACCGAGCGGTCGGTGGCCTTGACGAACGTCGCGCCCACCGGGCTGCCGAAGATGTAGACCATCCGCGCCCGGTCGACGACCCGGCGGACCAGGGAGCGGGGCGGCCCCTCCGCCTGGACGGCAGGCATGCTCGTCGCGGGCCCGTCCTGCGCGAGGATCTCGCCGAGGCGCTCGGGCCCGAGGATCAGCGTGGCGTCGCGGAAGAACTCGCGAATGTTGTTGCTCGAGTGGATGCGGTACCCGCCGGTGAGCGCACGGGCGGCGGCCTTGACGCGCGCGACGTTGACGTTGGTCAGCTCGACGTAGCCCGTGACGTTCTGGCGGTAGGAGTAGGCCGGGGCGGGGTCCTCGAGCACCAGCAGGAGGAACGGTCCGTCGCCGACCTCCTCGTGCTTGGGCGACGTGCCCCACAGCGTCTGCCCGTAGAGCCGCTCGAAGTCGTTGACCACCTTCTCGGGGCTCCAGCGGACCTCGACCTGCGCGAGGACCGTGAAGTCGGCCGCGACCCGCTCGACGATCTCCGCCTCGTGCTCGCGGCCGCCCGACCACACGACCAGGAGCTGCAGGTCACGGTCGTACTGGTGGGCGAACGCGCCGACCTCGCGGGACCACCGGTAGGTCAGGTGCGCGGGGTCGTACGACGAGACGGGGGTCGGGGCAGGGCGCACGGCCGGCGCAGGGTCGAGGTCGCTGCCGGGACGGTTCATGGCGCGACAGTAACGCACAGGCCGCGCCCGGCGACGGGGTGCGACGCGCTGGGAGCGTGGTCCGCCCGGGTGAACTTCGCCCCTCGCCCTATCGTCGCGTTCCGCGCCGATGGTTCGATGGTGACCTGGTGGCCGCTCCGGGGGTACGTCGCACGCCGTCGCGGTGACGTACGGATCCATCACCAGGGACTCCGGACAGGATCGAACATGACGTCACGCCCCGCCGGGCCCCACCGACGCCCCGGGACCACCGGTACCCGCGTCCGCCGTGCGGTCACGCCGCTGCTGGTCATGGGGCTCGTCCTCGCGACGGCAGGGTCGGTCGTCTCGGGCGACGTGCGGTCCGCGACGGCGTCGGCCCCGGTCCCCGTCCCCGTGACCGCGGTCGAGGGGGACAGGGTCGCGGAGAGCCGACCGATCGGCGGGACGGTCGGGCAGGACGTCGCCCCGAACTTCTCGGCCGACGGCGCGGGCCCCGAGGCGCCGACCACGGTCGCGACGTCCCTCTGGTGGCGGTGGACGGCCCCGACGTCCGGCCCCGTCAGCTTCTCGACGAGCGGCAGCGAGGTCGGCACCACGATCGCCGTGCGGCGGGCGTCGGCCCCGAGGACCGTGGTCGCGAGCAACGACGACGACGGGGACGTCGCGACGTCGCGCGTGACGTTCGACGCCGTCGAGGGCGAGGAGTACCTCGTCGAGGTCGGCACCCAGGACGACGAGCCCGGCCTCGTCACGCTGACCTGGCAGGAGCCCGCCCCGGCGCCCGACGCCCTCCCCACCCCGCAGGCGCTCGCGGCCGAGCAGCCCCTGACCACGACGTCGATCCCGTTGAGCGGCACCACGGGCGAGAAGCCGCAGTCCAAGCTGTGGTTCGCGCGGGGGACCTGGTGGGCTGCGCTCGCCTCGACGAGCACGACCCCCGCGGGGACGTGGGTGTGGCGCCACGACGCGTCGGCGGGCACCTGGACCAACGTCGTACGGATCTCGGACCGGACCGACGTCCGTGCGGACGTCAAGGTCGTCGGAGACGTCGCGCACGTCCTGCTCCACGGCCCGACGACGTCGCTCGTCTCGTTCGAGTACGTCGCCTCCTCGAACTCCTACCAGCCGTGGTCCCAGCGTCCGACGGCGACCGCGGTCTCGCTCCCGGGCAGCGAGACGGGCACGATCGACGTCGACTCGACGGGGCGGCTGTGGCTCGTCTCGGACACCAGCACGAGCATCCAGGCGCGCTACGCCGACTCGCCGTACACGGCCTTCTCGGCCCCGGTCACGGTCGCCTCGGGGGTCCTGGACGACGACATCGGGATGGTCACGGCCCTGCCGGGCGGGCGGATCGGGGTGCTCTGGTCCAACCAGAGCACCGAGCGTTTCGGTTTCCGGACGCACGTCGACGGGGCGGACCCGCAGACGTGGACCGCCGACGAGAAGCCCGCACAGGCCTCGGCCCTGAACCTCGGTGACGGCATGGCCGACGATCACATGAACGTCGCGGTGGCCGCGGACGGGACGCTCTACGCGGCGATCAAGACGTCGTACGACGCGCAGGGTGCGACGGTGATCGGGCTGCTCGTCCGCCGGCCGGACGGCACGTGGGACCCGCTCCACGAGGTCGACCGGCTCGGGACGCGTCCTGTCGTCGAGATCGACGAGGTCACGGGGCTCCTGCGCGTCGTCTACACACGCAGCGAGGTCCTCGACGACATCATCGAGAAGGTCACGCCGCTCGCGTCGATCGGCTTCTCGCAGAGCGCCACGACCGTGCTCGACGGGACGTACAACAACGTCACGGGCGCCAAGCAGAACGTGCCGGGGACGACGCTCGTGATGGCGGCCTCGAGCTCGACCGCCGGCACGGCCCGGCTGGCCTGGGTGGACCCGCGGGGACCGGTCGCGACGGCGGGGCTCACGGCGACGTCGGTCGGTGTCCCCGTGACCGGGACTCTCCAGGGGGCGTCCCCGGTGGGGGGTGCGTTGACGTTCGAGGTGGTCGCGGCTCCGTCGTCGGGCACGGTCGCGGTGACGAACGCGGCCACGGGCGCGTTCACGTACACGCCCGCTGCGGGCTTCGTGGGGGCGACCTCGTTCACGTTCCGGGTCAGGGCGGGGAGCACCTGGTCGAACGTCGCGACGCAGAGCGTGCGGGTCACGGCGGTGGCGGGAGCCCGGGGCACCTGGGAGCTCGACGAGAGCTCGGGCGTGGTCGCGGCGGACTCCTCCGGCTGGGGTTTCCAGGGCACGCTGACCGGGGGCACGAGCTGGGTCACGGGCAAGGTGGGCAGGGCGGTGCGCCTCGACGGTACCGCTGGGAAGGTGTCGGTGCCGGATGCGGACGGGTTGGACGTGTCGTCGGCGTTGACGGTCTCGGCGTGGGTGCGTCCGGAGCGGTCGGCGACGCAGTACGTCGTGAAGAAGGCGGTGTCGGGGTCTGCGGACGGCTACGAGCTGGGGATCTCGAGCGCGGGCAGGCCGTTCCTGCGGGTGAACCAGAAGACCTCGGGTGACACGTTCCGGGTGAACGCGACGTCGGTGCTGCCGACGAACGGGAGCACGTGGGTGCACCTGGCGGGGACCTATGACGGGCAGCGGTTGCGGGTCTACGTGGACGGGGTCGAGCAGGGGAACGTCGCGGGTCCGGCGTCGGTCGGGGTCAACGCGCTCCCGCTGACGATCGGCGCCCAGCCCGACGGTCTGTACCCCTTCCAGGGAGCGGTCGACTCGGTGCGACTCTTCGACCGGGCGCTCACCGCCACCCAGGTCGCCGAGCTCGTCCAGGGCGGCGGCCCCGTGCCCACGACCCCGGTCGCGACCGACGGGGCCTCGACCACCACGACCGGTACCGCGGTCACGGGCAGGCTCGCGGGCAGCTCGCCGAGCGGCGGTGCGCTGACGTTCGAGGTGGTCGCCGCTCCGTCGTCGGGCACGGTCGCGGTGACGAACGCGGCCACGGGCGCGTTCACGTACACGCCCGCCGCGGGCTTCGTCGGGACCACGACCTTCACGTACCGGGTGGGCGCGAACGGGCTCTGGTCGAACGTCGCGACGGCGACCGTCCAGGTCGCCCCCGCGGGAGGGATCCGGGGGGCGTGGGACCTCGACGAGGGCACCGGTCTCGCCGCGGCCGACTCGTCGGGCTGGGGAAACGGCGGCGCGCTCTCGGGCGGGGCCACGTGGGTCACCTCGGGCGGACGGTCCGCCGTGAGGTTCGACGGGGCCACCGGGAAGGTCCAGGTCCCCGACGCGGACGTCCTCGACGTCTCGACCGCGCTGACGGTCGCCGCCTGGGTCCGGCCCGAGCAGGTCGCGACCCAGTACGTCGTCAAGAAGGCCGCGCCGAGCGCGACCGACGGGTTCGAGCTGGGGCTGTCGAGCGCCGGCAAGGCGTTCCTGCGCCTCAACCAGGCGACGTCGGGAGACACCTACCGGGTCAACGCGACGTCGACGTACCCCTCGGACGGCGCCACCTGGGTGCACCTCGTGGGCACCTTCGACGGGCAGCGGATGCGCCTGTACGTCGACGGCGTCGAGCAGGGGAACGTCGCCGGGCCCGCCGCGGTCGGCGTCAACACGCTCCCGCTGATCCTCGGCGGGCAGCCCGGCGGCACGCTCCCGCTCAAGGGGGCCGTCGACGGCGTGCGCCTCTACGACCGGGCGCTCGGCGCGGGCGAGGTCGCGGCCCTCAGGACCCAGACACCGCCCCCTGCCTGACCGCTCTCCCGCCGGGGCGCTCGGCCCGGGCCCGCCGGTCCGCGCGCGCCTCGCGGACACGGCCCGTGAGCGCCCGGCGACCGTGCCCGAGCGCCACGATCTCCCGGAGCAGGAGCTGCCCCGGCCAACGACCCAGCGCCGCGGTGAAGGACACCGTCCGCAGCCGCGACGGGTAGAGCTCGTTCTGGTCGGGGTAGAGGGACGGGTGCATGCAGGAGTCCAGCAGGTCGGCACCGCCCTCGGCCGCGAGCTGCTTGACGGTCAGCAGCCGCCCCAGGACCCCGGGGGCGTGCTGCGCCCACGCCTCGGCGTACTCGTCGTACCAGGCGAAGAGGGTGCGACCGGACCGCAGGAAGGCCGCCATGTAGAGCGTCTCGCCCGCGGGCCGCAGGGCGAGGAGCGTCGCGCGGCCCGCGGCGGCGTGGGCCTGGAAGACGTCCGTGAACCACTCGGGCCCCTCGCGCAGGCGAGAGAAGCCGACCCCGTCGCGGGCGGGGTCGGCCTTCCACGTCTCGAGCTCGAACCGGAGGAACTCCGCCGGGTCGTCGACGACGTCGAGCGTCAGGGAGTCGAGCTCGGCCGGGACGCCGATCGCCTCGGTGAGCCGACGGGCCCTGCGGCGCACGGCCTTGGCGCGGGACCGCGGGAGGTACCCCAAGGCGCCCGGGTCCTCGACCTCGGCGAAGCGGACGGCGGCGCGGGCGTCGCCACCCCAGACGTGGAGAGTCGACCCGTCGTCCGCGAACGCCTGCTGGAGCGCGGCGCCCCCGGGGCCGTCCCCGGAGACGAACGCCATCTCGATGCTGCCGCCGAGCTCGCGCGAGAACCGACGGAACGCCCGCACGAGCCCCCTCGCGGCCCGCCGTGGGTCGTCCTGGCGCAGCAGCGGGACGCCGAGCGAGGTGAACTGGTTGAGGATCGGCCCGTCGTTCGACGCGTGCCGGTGCGGCCAGCGCCGGTTCGCCGCGACGAGCTCGTAGGGCATGAGCGCGAGCCAGGTGCCGTCCGACTCGACGATCACCAGGCGCAGGGTGCGGTCCCGGTCGAAGTGTGCGGCGGTCGGGACCAGGAAGTCCGGGCCGTAGAAGACGTTGGGCTCGGCGGCGTGCTCGGCGAGGTCCCGCCAGCGGGAGACGTCGTCCGGCCCGAGGGTCGAGACCGCGGCGAGACGGACCGACAGGCGAGGGGTGGCGTGCGAGGTGGTGTGCGAGGTCATGGGTTCCCGTTCGGGGGCGGAGCGGCACGACGGTGCCGCACGGCGGAGCGAGCCCTTGCGGGCTGCACGGTGGAGCGGCGGGGCGAGAGGAGGTCCTCGATCGACCCGTCAGGGCAGGGAGGAGGTCAGCGAGCCGTCGGGAGGTTCGACGGCGGACCCTCACCGGGGTGCTCGAGGCCGAGCGCGGGGCCACGGTAGGTCGTGCGCCGGAGGTAGACGGGAGCGGCAGGGGCGGGGTCCGAGGGTGCGTCGGTCCACGACCTGCGCGTGTGACCGAGTGTCGCGGCGAGGATGCCGCGGTCGTTCCAAGCCATCGAGGGCCCTCCGCCGGGTGTCGTCCCGATCATGTCGCGTCCTCGACGATCTCGCGCGGCGTGCGCGCGACGCGGGTGCGCAGGCCCCGCAGGGCCGGCACGGAGCGCAGGAGGAGCCGCGGGAGGACGCCGCGCGTCGCGAGCACGACCCCGACGAGGGGTCGGCGGTCGCGGTAGAGGGCCGTGGGACCGGCGTTCTTGGGGTGCATGCAGGGGTCGAACCGGTCGGCGGTCGTGCGCTCCAGGACGTGCTCCTGCTCCATCACGCGCCCGATCACGCCGGGGCTGAACCTCGCGAACCGTTCGTCGTAGGTGTCCATCAGGGAGAACAGGGATCCTGCGGCGGCGAACTGCAGCGACATGTAGACGACGTCGTCCCCCGCGACGAGCGTGAGCAGGTGGAGGCTCCTGCGGGCGCGCAGTCCGTCGGTCACGTCGGTGAACCACTCGACGGCGCCGGGCGTCACCTGGAGCGCGCCCCCGTCCCGGCCGGCGTCCCCCTTCCAGCCCGCGGCCTCGAGCGCGACGAAGTCCTGGAAGGCCTGCGGGTCCTCGCCCCGGTCCTCCCACCGGAGGGTCGCCCCGGTGGCCTCCTCGAGGCGGCGGGTCAGGCGCTCGACCTGCTTGCGCTTGGAGGGGCTCAGCGCCTCTCTCGGAGGGGGTGCGGCGCTGGACCGGTCGAGCACGGCGCGCTCGAAGCGGGAGCGTTCGAGCAGCGTGACCCGTGCGCGGCGGCAGGCGTCGTGCAGGGCGTCGTGCAGGGGGCCGTCACCGGGCAGCAGCGTGAGCTCGACGAGGGGCGGGAAGCCGTTGCGTCGGTCGGCGAGGAAGCGGAGCAGGTGGTCGAGCGCGGTCGCCGCGTGCTCGGCGTCCACGAGAGGCGCGCACAGTGGTGAGTCGTCCTTGAGGAAGGCGCCCGCGGTCGTCGCGCACCGCAGGGGCGTGCCGTGGAACCGCCCGCCGCGGCTGAGCGGCAGGAGGGCGATCATGCGGTCGTCGCGCTCGACGACGACGAGCACGATCCCGGCGGTGCGGGCGAGCCACCGGGACGCCGTGAGCAGGTACGCGGGGGACAGGAACGGGTTGGGCTCGAGCGCACGGTCCACCAGGTCGGCCCAGCGCTCGGCCTCGGCGTCGGACACGTCGCCCAGCCGCACGGTGCGGGCGCGCACGGCTCCCGTGGGGGCGAGCGGACCCGTCGCCGTCGTGGTGCCCGTGGAGGTCATGGCGTCCCCCGGGGGCTGGGGGCCCGAGCACCGTCGAGGACCCGGTCGAGCCGGGCGCGGGCGTGCGACCAGCTCATCGCTGCGGCGTGCGCCCGACCGGCCTCCTGGGCACGCGCGAGCAGCGACTCGTCGTCGGCGAGCGCGGCCAGCGCGTCCGCGAGGGCCACCACGTCGCCGGGTGGCACCAGGATCCCGGCCGACCCGACGGCCTCCGGGATGCCGCCGACGTCCGAGGCCACGACGGCCGCACCCGCGGACATCCCCTCGAGGGCGGTCAGGGCGAAGGGCTCGGCCCAGCGGGACGGGACCACGACGACGTCGGCCGTTCGCAGGATCTCGCGGACCTCCCCGCGCGGGAGGAATCCGGTGAAGGCCGGGGGGACGGGGGTCCCCGAGGCGCGCTGCCGGAGGGCCTTCTCGTGCGGTGTCAGGGGGGCTGCGGCGTCGAACCCCGCGGAACCCACGACGGTCAGCCGCACGTCCGGCCGGGCCAGGCGGCGGACGGCGTCCACGACGACGTCGGCGCCCTTGTCCGGGATGGTGCGGCCCACGAAGACCACGTGCAGGGTGTCCCCACGGGGTGCGCGTGCGCCGTGCTCGGCAGGGGCGTCGACCCCGTTGTGGACCACGACGACGCGGTCCCGGAGCCCGGGCGGGAGCAGGGTCGCGGTCTCGTCGGCCAGGAACGCGCTCACGCACACGATGCGGTGCACGGGCCCGAGCGTGCGGGCCAGCTCGCGGTGGCCGTACGTGCGCAGGAGCTGGTTGTGCGCGTAGAGGACGGGCACGTGGCGGGCGGCGTCGACGAGCGGGACGAGCTGGGGTGCGTTGTGCGCGAGCACGTACGACGGCGCCCAGCCGCTCTGGTCGCGGACCGTGGCGGCGTACGCGCGGCGCGCGCCGTGGCGGGGCAGCCCGGCGCGCGACGAGGCGGCGTCCAGGTAGCGGTCCCACCGTCGCGCGGAGGCCTGCGGGTACTCGAGGACGCTCACGCCGCCGTAACGGTCCGGGTAGGTGCCGCGGGCCACGACGACCGACGACGGTGCGGACGTCGTCGACGCCCCCCGGACCAGGCCGTCCACGACGGTCGGCACCGCGCTGCCCGTGCGCGGCGAGTAGTGGTCGCCGGGCGTGATGACGTGGACGTGCCCGCGCTCGTGCGCAAGGACGGGCAGCGACTGGTCGGACCGCTTCATCGGGACCCTCCTGACCGGGTCAGATCACGTCGGCGAAGCCACGCTCGAGCTTCTGGAAGATCAGTGCGCCACCCGTGAAGGCGAGCCCCGACACCACGACCAGGGCGACGACCTGCCACGCCTCGGGGGCCGCCTGCCCGAGCAGCGACCAGCGGAAGCCCTCGAGCAGCCACGTGAGCGGGTTGATGTTGAAGATCCACAGCAGGTTCGCGGGGACGGCCTCCAGCGAGTACGCGACGGGGGTCGCGTACATGAGGATCTGGATGACCCAGGGCAGCGCGTACCCGACGTCGCGGTACTTGACCATGACGGCCGAGCTCGCGACGCCAATCGCGGCGCCGAGCAGCACGGCCAGGAGCGTCCAGAACGGCACGAGCAGGATGGGCCAGCCGGGGTTGATCCCGTAGACGAACAGCAGGACCACGAACAGCCCGAACGCGACGGCGTAGTCGACCAGCACCGCGAGGATCGTCGAGAGCGGCACGAGCATGCGCGGGAAGAAGACCTTCGACACGAGCGACTGGTTCGCCACGAGCGAGGACGACGAACGGCTCGCGACGCCGCTGAACACGTTCCACGCGAGCTGGCCTGCGAAGGCGAAGATGAAGTACGGGACGCCGTTGCTCGGCAGGTCCGCGACCTGACCGAACACGATCGCGAAGATCCCGGCCGAGGCGAGCGGCTGCAGGATGACCCAGGCGATGCCGATCACGGTCTGCCGGTAGCGCAGCAGGACGTCACGCCGACCGAAGCTGACGAGGACCTCGCGGGCCTCCCACAGCTCCTTGACCGACGGCAGGTCCCACCGCCCGGGCGGGGTGATCACGGTCTTGCTCATCGTCACCACCTCTCGTACTGGAAGTCCGCCAGCACCATGCCGTGCGTCAGCGCCTCGTCGGACGTGACCTCGGGGTACGGCGGGTTGGGCAGGATCTCGAAGGCCCCCGCGCCCTCCCAGGCGTCGAGGATGCCGGTCTTGCACACGTACAGGTCGTACGTGTACTTGCCGGGCTTGAGCCACAGGTCCTTGATCGTCAGCGCGCCGCGCTGCGGGACGGTCGGGTCGAGCCACAGGCCGACGAGGCGCGAGTCGCACTGGACGACGATGTTGCCGTTCATGTCGTTGATGTGGCACGAGACGAAGTAGCTGCCGACCAGGTCCGGGTTCGCGTTCACGGCGAACTCGATGACCTTGTCCTCGGTGGGCTCCATGGTCTCCTCGGCGATCGCCGCCTCGGTGAAACGGAGCTCGCCGGTGCCGGCACGTCGGGACGCGTCCTGCTGGGCGACGTGGAAGCTCGTGAAGCTGTTGCGGTACTCGGCGAGCGCGTCCTCGACGTTGCCCGCGTAGGTGAGCTTGCCCTGGTCGAGGTAGATCGCGCGGGTGCACAGCGCGGACACGGTCTGCGCCTGGTGGCTCACGTAGAGCACCGTGCGACCGTCGCGTGCGACGTCGCGCATCTTGGCGAGGGACTTGGCCTGGAACTCGGCGTCGCCGACCGCGAGGACCTCGTCGATCGCGAGGATCTCGGTCTCGAGGTGCGCTGCCACCGCGAACGCCAGGCGCACGTACATGCCCGACGAGTAGCGCTTGACCGGGGTCTCGAGGAACTTCTCGACGCCCGAGAAGTCAACGATCTCGTCGAAGCGGCGCTGGATCTCCTTGCGACGCATGCCCAGGAGCGTGCCGTTGAGGTAGACGTTCTCCCGGCCGGTCAGCTCGGGGTGGAACCCCGTGCCGACCTCGAGGAGGCTGCCCACGCGCCCTCCCAGCTCGATCCGGCCCGTCGAGGGGGCCGTGATGCGGGTGAGGAGCTTGAGCAGCGTGCTCTTGCCGGCCCCGTTGCGCCCGATGATGCCCAGCGCCTCGCCCCACGGGACCTCGAAGTCGACGTCCTTGAGCGCCTCGAAGTCCTCGTACTCCGGCTTGTGGAGCGGGTGCTTGACGCGGTTGATCACTGCTTCCGCAGCGGTCGTCGGCCGGAAGCCGCTCTTCGCGATGCGGTAGGACTTGGAGAGGCCCTTCACGGCAACAGCGGGATCCGCCACGGTGTCCCCTTCGGCATGGTGTCCGCGCGCTGCGGATCGTGTGGTGGTCGGAGGAGTCTCGACCGGTGAGAACCGGGCCTTCTACGACACGGGCACACTATCAGCGGGCAGACCCCGGATCAGGGCCGGGAGCGGGTGGAATTCTCCGACAGCCACGAGACGATCGGGGCGGTCGTGCACTCCCACGGGAGCTCGTCCATGGCGTAGCGGTAGGTGCGCCGGCCCTCGTCGTCGGCGGGCGCGGGGTCCGGGCCCAGGCGCTCGACGAGCCACTCGACCCACTCGTCGGTGTCGTCGGTGACCCGGGCCGGGGAACCCGGGTGAGCGCTGGCCCCGTCGGTCGTCGCGATCACGGGACGACCCGTCGCAAGGGCTTCGCCGAACTTCACCGGGGCGCCCACGCCGGCCCGGACGGGCACCGCGACCACCCGGCTGCGCGCCGTGAGGTCGGAGAGCGCCGGGACGCGACCGAGCCCGCGGTAGCCCTCGATCTCGGTGAAGCGGGCGGGGGTGCCGCTCCCCGCGACGTGCCACTCGGCGTCGGGCACGGCCTGCCGCACGCGAGGCCACACGTCCTTGGCGAACCACGCGATCCCTGCCGTGTTCGGGGTCCACGACCAGTTGCCGAACATCCCGACCACGGGCGGGGGAGCGGCCGCCGGTGGCGGGGGCCACTCGTCGGCGTCGATCCCGTGCGGCGCGACGAGCCGGCGCGCGCCGCCCCCCGCGGGCAGACGGTCGAGCTCGGCGGGCGAGCAGACCGACACCGCGGAGGCGTCCCGCAGGACCCGGTCCTCGACCGTGCGGAACGAGCGGGCCTCGCGGGTCCTGCCCAGGCGCGTCAGCCACGGGCTCATGACGTTGTGGACGTCGACCAGCACCGGGGTCCCGAGCCGGCGCCCCGCCCCGCGCAGCAGGGCCCAGGACTCGAGGTGCGCGACGACCACGTGGTCGAACCGGCCCGAGCGCGCCCGGCGGCGCGCGAGGAAGTAGCGCGTCGGGTGGGGCAGGCGCTTGTGGAGGAACGGGGCGAACCGCTCGACGGTCGCGATCTCGCGCAGCGACGTGTCGTCCTGGTCGCCCGCGAGCGTCATGACGTGCACGGCCCAGCCGGCGCGCACGAGCGCGCGGATCTGGAAGTACTGCCTGCGCTGGCCGCCCTGCCCGTCCCGGTCGGGGGTCTCGTTGCTGAGCCACAGGACGGGACGCCGGGCACGGGAGGTGTCGGGCGCGTCCTGGTCCATGCGGTCAGCGTAGGGGATGACCCCCGCTGCGGAAGGTCCCTCGACGAGGGTGAAATCCGCGGTCGGTCGCCCCGCGCGGCGGGGGTCCGCGACGTACGATCGACCCTTGGCCCGCGCCGCCGGGCCCGACGGGAGCACCGACGTGACCGACCCGCCCCAGCAGGACGAGCAGGCCCAGCGCCCCACGGGGTGGTGGCGCCGGCCCTGGGTCGTCGGCGTCGCGGGCGCCGTCGTGGTCGCCACGGGGGCCGTCCTGGTCGTCCGCACGGTCGACGGGGGCGCCGCGGCGGAGCCCGGTCCCGCCATGCCGACCGTCGTGAGCGCGAGCGAGCCGGGGGCCGCGCCGGTGTGCGGGTTCCCGGTGCTCGACAAGGTCACGCACGACGGCGTCGACCCGGCCGACCTCGGCGGGCGCCGCGACGTGGTCGACGAGGTCGCGACCCTGACGGACGGCACCGTGCTCTCGCTGCGGGTCCGCGACGGGCTCGCGTACGTCCTCGAGTGGGACCGGTCGAGCGCCTACCGCGTGACCCGGTACGACGTGGCGACGGGGGACGTCGAGGGGACCACGGACTTCGAGCTGCAGCTCGACGAGGGCAGCGAGGCGTTCAGCCCCGAGCAGTTCGAGGTCGACGCCGAGGGCGGCGTCTACTTCCTCGACACGCTCATGCAGCGCCGCGACCTGGTCCGGTTCGAGCCCGACGGCACACGGTCCTGGACGACGCACCTGCCCGAGGGGGACCAGACCGAGGGCGGGGTCCTCGACCTGTTCGGCATGGCCCTGTGGGACGACCTCGACGGTCGGCCCGTGGTCGGCGTGCACGAGACCGAGCGCACCATGCACCTCGTGGGGACCGACGGGAAGATCGTCGGTACGCGTGACGACTTCCCCGGCCAGGTCCTGGGCCAGCTGCCCGACGGCGGGCTCGTGCTCGAGTCCTCGGGCTCCTCGGACGCAGGGTCCACCGACGACCTGACGGTCCTCGACCAGGACGGCGGCGAGGAGCTGCACCTGGGGGCGACGGCCAACGGCCGGTGGGCGTTCGGCAAGCCGTCCCAGTACTGGTTCGACTCCGTGGTCGGCGTCGCCCCGGCGCCCGACGGCGACGGGCTCGTGGTGATCGAGGACGGCCTCGGGTTCGAGCACGTGGGCGCGGACGGCGTGCGGCGCGGCGTGTGGCCCGACGCGCGCGCCGACCTGGATGCGGACTTCACGCTCCTCGACGGCTCGCCCCTCGTGCTGGACGACGGCACGTACTACACGCTGACGACGAGCGAGGGGGCCGTCGCCCTCACGGCGATCACGCAGGACCGCATGGCCTACCAGCTCGGCGCGCCCGTGAAGTACAACGCGGTCAACGACGGCTTCCTCGCGGTGCTGGGCGCCGGCGCGGGCCTCGTGACGGACGAGGTCTACAACTACTTCCCGCCGGGCGAGGAGCCCGCCGTGCGCCTGAGCCTCGACGACTCGTGGGGCCGCTGGGCCGACCGCTACGAGCTGCGCCTCCAGGTGCGCGGCGACCCCCGCGTCCCGGACCCCGTCGTGGGCGACGAGCAGGTCGCCGAGATCCCGGCGGACGGCGGGGACGTGCCCGTGACGCTGCCCGCGACGAGGCCCGGGGTCTACGAGGTCGACGCCGCCCTGGTCGAGCGCGCGTCGGGCGACCCCGTCTCGGGGACGTGCCTGCGGTACACGGTCGGCGCGCCCGG
Organism: Oerskovia sp. 140933; assembly: GCF_059651515.1. Lineage (NCBI taxonomy): Bacteria > Bacillati > Actinomycetota > Actinomycetes > Micrococcales > Cellulomonadaceae > Oerskovia > Oerskovia sp. 140933. The sequence continues at coordinate 30,247 of NZ_JAMXIO010000024.1, read as the reverse complement.
CGCCCCGCTCGACCTCGCCGGGCTGGCCGACGGCGCCGACTGGGGAGGGGCCTCGGTCCTGCGGGGGGTGCAGCTCGCCGACCAGCTCGGCGTCGACAGCTACCGCTGGCAGCTCGACTTCGGGGCGATCGTCCCCGACCCGACCGGCACCCCGGCCGCCGACGGGCTGGTCTGGGACTCGCTCCCGAGCGCGGGCGTGCCCGAGCCCGAGGAGGGGGCCGAGACCGACCCCGAGCCCTTCGCCGAGCTCGCGGCCGCCGCGGCGCTCGCGGGGAGCAGCGGGGTCACGCTGACCCTCCAGCTCGGGTCGGGCGGCGAGGCCGAGCGGGCCGCGGTCGACGCGGGCACGTGGGAGGGGTGGTCGCGCGAGATCGTCGCGGCCGTCGCGGAGCGGGCGCCGGGGATCGTGGCCTGGCAGCCCTGGAACGAGCCCAACAACACGGGCTTCGGCGACGGTGCGCAGTACGAGGAGCAGGTCGGTGCGCCGTTCGCGGCGGGCGCGCGCGCAGCGCTGCCGGGCGTCGTGGTCGTCGGGGGGAACACGCTCGGGATCGTGCCCGACTGGTGGGCCGCGCTCGTCGACGCGGGCGGGTGCGCGTCGATGGACGTCGTCGGGATCCATCCCTACACGGGGCTCAACCGGTCCTGGGAGGAGGAGGGCTTCTCGGTGGCGGACGCCGAGCTCGACCAGCTCCGGGACGCGCTCGCGCCGTGCGGCGACGTCCCGCTGTGGGACACCGAGTCCGGCTGGTGGTCCGACGGCGTCGCGAACTTCTGGGCCGGCGGCTCCGACGTCGCGCGCAAGCTCCTGTGGTACGGGTCCGAGGGGATCGACGAGTGGACCTACTTCTTCTCCGAGGGCGGGTTCGGGGAGTCCGGCAACTCGTGGTCCCTCGTGCAGTACGGCAGCTACGTCAAGCCCGCCGGGGCGGCCTTCGCCGCGACCTCGGCCCTGCTCGACCCCTACGGGACGCCGACGTTCGTCGAGACGGGCGTGCCGGGCACGTTCGCGGCCACGGCCCAGGGGCCCGGTGGCGAGCCGCTGCTCGCGGTCTGGGGCGACGACCTGTCGACCACCGTGCGCCTGACGGTTGCGGGCGGCGACGGCGACGACGGCACGGTGCGAAGGATCGACCAGTACGGGGCCGGGGCGTCCCTCGACGTCGGAGGGGACGGGGTCGACCTCCCGGTCACGGGCGCGCCCGTCTTCCTCGTCGGGGAGCCGGGCCAGACCCTGGGCGTCCAGGCCGTCGAGCCGTTCGGTCCCGACCTCCTGGCGGGGCGTCCCGTCACGGCCACCTCGACCCACGAGGAGGCCGACGCCCAGGTCGTGACGTCCGGGACGTTCGACGTGCGCGACCCGTGGCGGTCCGGTCGCCTCGCGGACGACGTCGTCGACGAGAACCCCTCGGTGACCGTGGCGACCGACGGGCCGCAGACCGTCGACCGGATCGCCGTCGCGACGGCGGGGATCCGCTGCTGCAGCATGGGTCTGCGCGACTACACGGTCTCGGTCCAGCTCCCCGACGGCACCTGGCAGGACGTCGCCCGGCAGGAGGACCAGTTCTCGGACCGGGTCGCGGTGTTCGAGATCGAGCCGGTCGAGGTCACCGCGGTGCGCGTCTCGGTGCCCATGACGACCGAGCGGGGCGTGCCCGTGCTCGCGGCGAACTACTCGGGCGTCGTGGGTGGGCTGCACCCGTCGTTCCTGCCGCTCGCGACCGAGAGCGCGTACGTCGCGACCGTGAGCGCGCTCCAGGCCTGGGGGCCCGGGGCCTGACCAGCGTCAGCGCGCGGCCACGCTCCGCCACACGGCCGCGTGCTGCGCCGCGCTGCGCTCCCAGGTGAAGTCCGCCGAGCGGGCCCGGCCGCGCTCGACCATGGCCGCGACCTCCGCGTCGTCCGAGAGCGCGAACAGGGTCGCCTGGGCGATCTCGTCGGGCGTCGGGTCGACGAGTAGCCCGCCGTCGCCCACGACCTCGGGCAACGAGCTCGTGCGGGCCGCGACCACGGGAACTCCCGCGGCCATGCCCTCGAGCGCGGGCAGGCCGAACCCCTCGTAGTGCGACGGGACCACGACGACGGCCGCGCCGGCGACCAGGCCGGGCATGACGTCGTCGGGCAGGCGACCGACGAGGCGCGTGCCCGCGAGCGCGCCGAACAGCTTGTCGCGCCGCCAGTTCTGCGGGCCGCTCATGACGAGCGTGAGGTCCGGCCGCGCGCTGTGGATCAGGGGCCACGCCGCGGCGAGGCTCTCCAGGTTCTTGCGCTGCGAGGCGCCGCCCGCGTGCAGGACGTACGGCCCCGTGACGCCCAGGGCCTCGAGCGCCGCGGCGTCGAGCGGCGGGGTGCGGAAGTAGCGCTCGTCGACCCCGTTGTAGGCGACGTGCGGGCGCTCGACGCCGAGCAGCTCGGCGATCTCGTCGGCGCTGAACTCGGAGACCGTGACGACGGCCGCCGCCCGGCGGGCCTCCTCGGCGGCGGCGCGGACCGGGCGGGACTCGTCCTCGAACCGCCACGAGACCACGTCCTGGATGGTCACGACGTCGCGCGTCGGGTGCGGAGGGAGCTCGAGGCCGACGCGGTGCACGACGGCGCCGCGCGGGTACACGAGCCGGCCTGCGGCCCGGCGCAGCGCGGGCGAGGCCGTGCCGAGCCGGGACAGCGGGAGGCGGAGCGTGCCGGGCAGCGGCGAGCGCAGGGACCGCGCGACGGCACGCGTCACGGTCCAGTCCCCGGGCGCGTTCGCCGAGCCCGCCCCGGGCGACGTGGGGGCACCGGCCCGAGCGGGTGAAACCGCTGGTCCGGCCGGTGCGGACAGGGCTCCGGCCGCCCTCGTGGCGACCTCCTCCTGGTAAACTTGCGCGCCCATGGGCACCTCTACCGCGACGGTCGCGATCACCAGCTGCGGCATGCGGGGAGTCCGTTCTCTCGCGGTCCGGGAAGTGCCTCACTCTAGCGGCGCGCAGCGCCTGGACCACGGTCCTGAGAGGGCGAAATGAGTCCCCGGACCGCGCTCGTCACCAGCTCCTACGCGCCCCGCACGGGTGGCGTCGAGACCCACGTCCAGCACGTCGCGCGCGTGCTCGCCGCCCGCGGGGAGACGGTCGAGGTGTGGGCGGTCGACCAGGGCGAGCACCTCGGGACCCGCGTGCTCGACGGCGTCACGGTCCGCTACCTGCCGACCCCCCAGCCCTCGCGCGGTGCGCGCGGCGTCCTCGCCTTCGCGGTCCGCTGGCCCGCGGCCGCCTGGCGGTGGTTCGGTGCCTACCGCTCGCTGCGCCCCGACGTCCTGCACGTGCAGTGCTTCGGCCCCAACGGTGTCTACGCCACGGCCCTGGGGTGGGTCACGCGCACCCCGCTCGTGGTCAGCTCGCACGGCGAGACGTTCGCCGACGACCACGACGCGCTCGGCACGTCGTGGTGGATGCGCACCTGGTTCGGCGCGTCGCTCGCCCGCGCCGACGCCGTGACCGGCTGCTCGACGATCGTCACCGAGGACCTGGCCGAGCGGTTCGGGTACGCGGGGGCCGTGGTCGTGCCGAACGGCGTGGACCTCACGGTGCCCACCCCGGTACCCGTGGCCCCCGCGGTCGCTGCCCCCGCCCCGGCCCCGCGCGGGCCCCGGGCCCGCCCCGTCGAGCCGAGCGACGCCGTCGGGCCTCCCGTGCTGCTCGCGGTCGGCCGGGTCGAGCACGTCAAGGGCTTCGACCTGCTGCTCGAGGCGTTCGCGGCGTCGGGTCTCGCGGACCGGGCGCGGCTCGTGGTCGTGGGCGACGGGTCGGAGCTCGCGACGCTGCGCCGTCGCGCCGAGGTGCTCGGGGTCGCGGACCGCGTGTCCTTCCCGGGCATGCTCGGGCCCGACGCGGTCGCCGCGGCGCTCGCGGACGCCGCCGTCGTGGTGGTCCCGAGCCGCAAGGAGGCCGCGTCGATCGTGGTCCTCGAGGCCTGGCGGGCGGGGCGCCCGGTCGTGGGCACCGTGCTCGGTGGCCCGCGCACTCTCGTCACCGACGGTGTCGACGGCCTCCTGGTCGACCCGCGCGACCCGGTGCTGCTCGCGGACGCGATCGGGGCGCTGCTGGACGCGCCTAAGGTCGCGGCCGCGATGGGGGCCGCGGGGCGCCGCACGGTCGAGGACTACACGTGGGAGGCCGTCGCGGACCGGTACGACGAGGTCTACGAGCGCGTCCTGGCGGCACGTCCCGCCCAGCGAGGCCGTCCGCGGAGGTAGCGCCCTGCCTGCCGGGCCCCGCGCACGACGGCCTACCCCGCGAGGGGCCCGGAGCGCGCCGTGGGGCGCTGCGTGCACGCGAGCACCAGGCACGTGACCGCGCCCACGAGCAGCAGGGACGCGACGACGTCGCTCGGGCGGTGCGCGTGCTCCAGCAACGAGGCGACGCACGCGGCGAGGCTCACGACGACGGCCCACGCGACGAGCGCCCCCGACCGCCGCGGCCAGAGGAACAGGACCGCGACGCACAGCGCGGCGGTCACGGCCACGTGCCCTGAGGGCAGGGTGTTCTGCGGGTAGGCCAGGTCCGCGAGGTCGGGCCGGTCGAGCGCCCCGTCGCGGAGCCAGCGGGCGAGCGGGACCGTGACGGCCACGACCCCGACCGCGCGCAGCACCGCGCGGCGTCGGCCGGCCCGCAGCGCGAGCACGCCGAGCACGGCGCACACGGCCCCGAGCGCGACGGGCAGGGCCGGGCGCAGGACCTGCGCGAACGAGCCGAGGAACGGGTTGAGCTGCTGCCACGAGACGAACGCGCCGTTGTCGAGCTGCTGCCCCGCGAGGGTGCGGACGGTCACGACGTACGTCGCGGCGAACACTGCTCCGAGCACCAGGGCTGCGGCGAGCAGGAGCGGGACGCGGGCCGAGCGCCCGCGGCGGGTGCCGACGTCGTGCAGCTCGTCCGTGGTCACGGGCAGGCCTTCCTCGAGCGGGGACGTGCGGCGGGCGGCGCCCGGGAGCGTCCACGGGTGGCTGTGAGCACTGTCGGACGACGACGGCTCGTCGTGCGCGAGCCGGTCGGGTGAAAACGGTGCTCCCACTGTGGCCCCGGTGGCGTTCGGTGTCTACCGTCGTACTGCACAGATGCCCCGGGCACCGGTCTCGCGAGGTCCGGGGCGCCGCTCGTCCGACGACAGAAGGTCCTTCATGGCACGGAGCCGGGTGCTGAGCATCGTCGACCTGACGGATCAGGACATCGAGGCGTGGCGGGCGCTCGCAACCCGCGCCGCCGAGCCCAACCCCTACTTCGAGCCCGAGATGCTGGTGCCCGCCGTGCGCGAGCTCTCCGGCGGGGCCGGGCTGCGGCTCCTGGTCGTCGACGCGGGCCCGGACGAGGACCCCGGCTGGTGGGCCGCGCTCCCGTTCGAGATGGTCCCGGGCGACAAGCACTGGCCGTTGCGGCACGCCTCGACCGGGTCGGACTTCCTCGCGCTGTACTGCCCGCTGGGCACGCCGCTCGTCGACGGCGCGCGCGTCGACGAGGCGGTCGACGCGCTGGTCGACGCGTTCCACGAGCGGCGGCGCGAGCTCGGGCAGGCGGTCGACCTGCACCTGCTGGCCCGCGGCGGTCGGGTCGACCAGCGGCTCGAGGAGGTGTGCCGGGAGCGGGGGATCCCGGTGCACACCTGGGGCGGCGACCCCCGGGGCGCGGTCCGGTTCGACGAGGGGGCGCCCGGGAGCTGGGCCGAGCGCATGCCTCGTGGCAGGTCGCTCGCGCGCGGTCGCCGGCGTCTCGAGCGCGCGGTCGGGGAGACCCTGGTCCTGGAGGACCGGGTCGACGACCCGGAGATCGCGAAGGCGTTCCTCGACTTCGAGCAGCAGGGGTGGAAGGGCGACGCGTCGCGCGGCGGCATGGGCTTCCGGAGCAGGCGCGGCGGGCAGGAGTGGTTCACGCAGATGCTCGCGGGGTTCGCCGGGACGGGCCGCGCCCACGTGTTCGCGCTCGTGGCCGGCGGGGTCCTGCTGCACATGGCGGTGATCGTCTGCACGGGGTCCACGGCGTTCGGCTACTTCGACGTCTACAGCGAGGAGTGGGCCCGGTACGGGCCGGGCGCGATCGGTCGCATGATGGCGTTGTCGTGGCTCGACGAGAACTCCGAGGTCGACGTGTTCGACAGCTCGATGAACCCCTCGCTCTACCCCGACGCGACCGCGTTGTTCCCCGACCGGTTGACGATGGTCTCGTCGACCGTCGTCACGGGGGGTCTCCTCGCGCGCCTGGCCATGCGGGTCATGCGCGCCGCCGCACGCGTGGTGCGGCGCTTCCGGTGAGGGCGCGGCCGACGACGCTCGTCGGAGCGGTCGAGACGGCGGGCACGGGGGTCACGAGCAGGGTCGTCCGGGTCGCCGACCTGGCGGGCGAGGACCTCGCGGCCTGGCAGCGCCTCGCGGACTCCTCGCTCGAGCCCAACCTCTACTTCGAGCCCGCGGTCCTGGGGGCGGCGACCCGCGGGATGGGTGGCGGGCGCGCGGTCATGGCCCTCGTCGTGGCCGACGGGTCGGGCTGGCTCGCGTTCCTCCCGTTCGAGTCGGTGGGCCGCAACCGGCTGTGGCCCGCGCGTCACGCGAGCCTCGACGGGCCGTTCGTCGAGCGGTTCGCGGCGCTGCGCGCGCCGCTCCTGGACGCGGCCCGCCCGCGGCTCGCGGTCGAGTCGCTGGTCGCGGCCCTCCGTGCCCGACGGCGGGCGCTCGGCCAGGCGGTCGACCTCCCGCTGCTGAGAGCGTCGGGGGAGACCACGACGCTGCTGCTGGAGGCCTTCGCCCGTGCGGGCATGCCCGTGCGCGAGTGGGACCGCATCTCGCGCGGTGCGTTCGTCCCGGGTCGGGGCGTGCGTGCGGAGCTCGGTCCGGAGATGTCGGCGTCGCGGCGCAAGAACCTCCGGCGCCGACGTCGCCACCTCGCCGAGGCGCTGGGGGAGGAGCTGCGGATCGTCGACGCCACGTCGGAGCCGGGCGTCGTCGAGCAGTTCCTCGACCTCGAGGCCGCGGGGTGGAAGGGGGACCGGGACAGGGGCGGTCAGGCCCGCCGCGTGGTGCCCGGGGCCGCGACGTGGTTCGCCGGGCTGGTCGAGGCCTATCGCGAGCGTGGCGAGGCGCACGTGCTGCGCGTCGGCCCGGCGGCGGAGCCGGTGTACCTCGCGGTGCGCGTCCGGCGCGACGGCGTGGTCTTCTCGATCTCCGACGCCTATGCACCGGCCTGGTCGGCGCACTCACCGGGGGCATGGGGGCGGCTGCTCGGGATGCGCCTGCTCGCCGAGGCGCCGGGGACGGTGCTGGTCGACAGCTGCGTCGACCCGCGCCGCTACCCCGACGAGACGCTCCTCTACCCGGACCGCGTGGACCTGGTCTCGGTCACGTGCGCCGTGGGGAGCTGGCCGTCGCGGGTGCTGCTGTCGGCGATCGTGGCGGCGGGGCGGGCCCGGCGGAGCCTGCGCGCCGGCCGGATCCTGCGCGCCCGGCGCGGCTGACGACGCGTCCTGCCGTGGGCGAACCGCCGTGCCTCGTGTCGGCCCTGCGGCGTAACCTGGTGCTCGCACCCTCAGCCCGGACCGTCCTCACCTCGGTCCGGGCCGCTCGTGCTGTTCCGGCGCGCCCGCGCCTTGCTGCGGGGTCGCGTCGAACGACGTCCACACCTGCCCGGGCCTGCGCCCGTGGACGCCCACGCCGTCGGTGACCCTGCTCGAAGGAACCCATGAACCTCACCGGAATCCTGCCCGCCCTCCTGGCCGACCCGACCGCGCGCGCGGTCGTCGAGCACGTGCGCCTGCGTGGCGCCGTCGACGTCGTCGGACCGGTGGGCGTGCGCCCGCCGTTGCTCGCCGCGATGGCGGGGGCGACCGCGACCGGGGACACCACCGGGACGGAGAAGGGCGCCCCCGCGCAGGGCTCCCGCCCGCTCGTCGTGGTGACCGCGACGGGGCGCGAGGCCGACGAGCTCGCCGCGAGCGTGCGGGCGTACCTGCCCGACGAGCTGGGCGACCTGGTCGCGGTCCTGCCCGCGTGGGAGACGCTGCCGCACGAGCGCCTGTCTCCGCGCAGCGACACGGTCGCGCGGCGGCTCGCGGTGTTCCGGCGTCTCGCGCACCCCAGCAGCGAGATCGGTCAGTCGGGTCCGGTGCGCGTCCTGGTCATGCCGGTCCGCGCGCTGCTCCAGCCGGTCGTCGAGGGCCTGGGCGACCTGGAGCCGGTCGAGCTGAGCACGGGCGAGACGGCCGACCTCACAGACGTTGCCGAGCGCCTGAGCGCGGCCGCGTACCAGCGCGTCGACATGGTCGAGCGGCGCGGCGAGTTCGCGGTGCGCGGCGGCATCCTCGACGTGTTCCCGCCGACCGAGGACCACCCGCTGCGCGTCGAGTTCTGGGGCGACGAGGTCAGCGAGATCCGCTGGTTCGCGGTCGCGGACCAGCGCAGCCTCGAGATCGCGGACCATGGCGTGTGGGCGCCGCCGTGCCGCGAGATCCTGCTGACGGACGCGGTGCGCGCCCGGGCCGCCGAGCTGATCGAGACGCTGCCCGGCGCGACCGACATGCTCGACAAGCTCGCGGCCGGCATCGCCGTGGAGGGCATGGAGTCCCTCGCGCCGGTCCTCGTGGACCGCATGCTGCCCGTCCTGGAGCTCGTCCCCGACGACGCCCTGCTGATCATCAACGACCCCGAGCGCGTGCGCCGCCGCGCGCACGACCTCGTCGCGACGACCGAGGAGTTCCTCGCCGCCGCCTGGACCGGCGCGGCCGCGGGCGGCTCGACCCCGATCAACCTGTCGGCCGCGTCGTTCGAGACGTTCGCCGACGTCCACGACGTCGCCGAGCGTCGCGGCCTCGGATGGTGGACGCTCAGCCCGTTCGGCCTCGACGAGGGCGCGACCTCCGACGGCGAGTCGCACCCGGGTGACGAGCTCCCCGGAGACGCTGCGGCCGTCGGGCAGGGGGCGGACCGAGGCGGCGTGACCACCTTCACCGTGCCCGCGCGCAACGTCGAGTCCTACCGCGGGGACGTCGAGCGCGCGCTCGACGACCAGCGCGCGCTCCAGCACGCCGGCTGGCGCCTGGTCCTGACGACCGAGGGCCACGGCCCCGCTCGCCGCATGACCGAGCAGCTCTCCGCGGTCGACACCGCGGCGCGGCTCGTCGCGTCGATCGACACCGAGCCAGAAGGCGGCGTCGTGCTCGTGACGCCCGCGCCCGTGGGGCCGGGCTTCGTCGCGCCTGACTTGAAGCTCGCGGTGTTCAGCGAGTCGGACCTCACGGGACGTCAGGGGTCGAGCACGCGCGACATGCGCAAGATGCCCTCGCGGCGACGCAACGTCGTCGACCCGCTCGCGCTGCGCGCGGGCGACTACGTGGTGCACGAGCAGCACGGCGTGGGGAAGTTCGTCGAGCTCGTGCAGCGCACGCTCGGCACGGGCGGCAACGCTGCGACGCGCGAGTACCTCGTGATCGAGTACGCGAGCAGCAAGCGCGGCCAGCCGGGCGACCGTCTCTTCGTGCCCTCCGACCAGCTCGACCAGGTCACCAAGTACACGGGCGGCGAGTCGCCGAGCCTCAACAAGATGGGCGGCTCGGACTGGGCCAAGACCAAGAGCCAGGCGCGCAAGCACGTCAAGGAGATCGCGAGCGAGCTCATCCGCCTCTACAGCGCGCGCATGGCCACGCAGGGGCACGCGTTCGGCCCCGACACCCCGTGGCAGCGTGAGCTCGAGGACGCGTTCGCGTACGTCGAGACGCCCGACCAGCTCGTCACGATCGACGAGGTCAAGGCCGACATGGAGAAGCCCGTCCCCATGGACCGTCTGGTGTGCGGCGACGTCGGGTACGGCAAGACCGAGATCGCGGTCCGCGCGGCGTTCAAGGCCGTGCAGGACGGCAAGCAGGTCGCGGTCCTGGTCCCCACGACGCTCCTGGTCCAGCAGCACTTCCAGACGTTCGCGGACCGCTACTCGGCGTTCCCCGTGACGGTCAAGGCGCTCTCGCGCTTCCAGACCGAGGCCGAGTCCAAGGAGACGATCGAGGGGCTCAAGGACGGGTCGGTCGACGTCGTGATCGGCACGCACCGCATCATCTCCGGGTCCATCAAGTTCAAGGACCTGGGCCTGGTCATCATCGACGAGGAGCAGCGGTTCGGCGTCGAGCACAAGGAGACGCTCAAGCAGCTCCGGACCAACGTCGACGTGCTCGCGATGAGCGCGACCCCCATCCCGCGCACGCTCGAGATGGCCGTCACGGGCATCCGCGAGATGTCGACGCTCGCGACCCCGCCCGAGGAGCGCCACCCCGTGCTCACGTACGTGGGCGCGTACGAGGAGAAGCAGATCTCGGCGTCGATCCGCCGCGAGCTGCTCCGCGAGGGCCAGGTGTTCTACGTGCACAACAAGGTCGAGACGATCGACCGCACGGCCCAGCGCCTGCGCGAGCTCGTCCCCGAGGCCCGCATCGGCGTCGCTCACGGCAAGATGAGCGAGGCCCAGCTCGACCAGACGATCACGGCGTTCTGGGAGAAGGAGCTCGACGTCCTGGTCTGCACCACGATCATCGAGACCGGCCTCGACATCTCCAACGCCAACACGCTCATCCTGGAGCGCGCCGACATGCTCGGCCTGTCCCAGCTCCACCAGCTTCGCGGCCGCGTGGGCCGTGGGCGCGAGCGTGCGTACGCGTACTTCCTGTACCCGCCCGAGCGCCCGCTGACGGACACCGCGCACGACCGCCTGGCGACCATGGCCGCCAACACGGACCTCGGTGCGGGCATGCAGATCGCCATGAAGGACCTCGAGATCCGCGGTGCGGGCAACCTGCTGGGCGGCGAGCAGTCGGGGCACATCGCGGGCGTCGGGTTCGACCTGTACGTGCGCATGGTCGGGGAGGCCGTGGCGTCGTTCAAGGGCGAGGACAAGAACGCAGCGGAAGAGGTCGCTGACGTCTCTATCGAGCTCCCGGTCGACGCGCACATCCCGCACGACTACATCGCGCACGAGCGACTGCGCCTCGAGGCGTACCGCAAGATCGCGGCGGCCCAGGACGAGCCCGCGCTCGCCGAGGTGCGGGCCGAGCTCGTCGACCGCTACGGCGCGCTGCCGGAGGTCGTCGAGGCCCTGTTCGCCGTCGCGGACTTCCGCAACCACGCGCGCCGCGCGGGGCTCGCGGACGTCACGGCGCAGGGCAAGTTCGTGCGCTTCGCGCCCGTCGACCTCCCGGAGTCTGCGGAGCTGCGCCTCAAGCGCCTCTACCCGGGCACCATGCTCAAGCCCGCGATCCGCGCGTTCCTCGTGCCCTTCCCGACGACGGCGCGCATCGGGGGCCGTCCGCTGCGGGGCATGGAGGTGCTCGCCTGGGCGCGTCAGCTCATCGACGCGGTCATCACGGGCGACGTCAGTGCGGCGGCGACGGTGGGGACGGCGAAGCGGTAGCGGTCTGCGTCGCGGCGGCAGGGGCGCCGGCGGGTGACGTGCCCGCCTCGGCGCGCGACGTCGTCGGGCCGGGGGAGGACGGCGCCGTGCCCCTGGACGTCCGCGCCGCCGCGCGCCGCCGCCAGCGGTTCACGATCACGTGGCGTGCGGGCTCCTCGACGAACCGGTACAGGGCGTAGGCGAGGGCCCCGGAGGCGACCGTGATCACGGCCGCGGCGAGCGCGCCCGTCAAGGGGGTGTCGAGCACGCGACGGATCACGAGCTCGTGCACCAGGTAGAACGCGTACGAGGCGGAGCCGGCGACGAGCACCGCGCGGTGCGTCAGGAGCGACCTCCTGCCGCGCAGGTCGCGCTCGGCGCAGACCATGAGGAAGAGCGCGAACGGAACGACGAGCGCGACCCGTGCCACGGCCTCCGTCGCGTGCGTGAGCTGGGCGGTGACGAGCACGGCCGCGAAGATGCCGAGCAGGGCCGCCCACGGGACCCGTGACCTGCGGCCCTCGACGAACGCGAGCCCCGCGACGACGCCCAGGACGAACTCCGGGAACCGTGCGAGGGGGAAGTGGTAGAGCACCTGGTAGGTCGCCGGAGCCACGATCGTCGCGACGAGCGGGACGGCGAGCGCCACGAGGGCGACCACGAGCCGCGTCCGCGGGGACCACCGTCGCAGCAGCGGCAGGAGGAACGGGAAGGCGAGGTAGAACGCGAGCTCGCACGACAGCGACCACGCGACGCCGTTGAGGCCGTACGCGACCGTCGGGTCGAACGACCACGCCTGGACCAGCAGGACGTTCGCGCCGACGACGCGCCCCGTGACGGCAGGGCTCCCGACGACCAGCGCCACGACCAGGGCGACGACGAGCGTCACGAGGTGGTCGGGGTAGATCCGGGCGACCCGGCGCACGTAGAACCCGGCCCGGGAACGTGCCGGGTCGGCCGTCCACGTCAGGATGAACCCCGACAGGACGAAGAACAGCGCGACGCCCGTGCTGCCGTAGAAGGCCCCCGGGATGTCGAGGACCTGCCAGTAGTCGAGGTGGAAGACCAGGACCGCTGCGGCGGCGACCGCGCGGATCGCGGTGAGCGAGGGGAGGGTGCGTCGAGCGGTGCTCGAGCCCGTCGTCGTCATCGAGGTCCCCTGCCGCCGGTGCGCGGCCCGTCGCGGACCTGCTCTTGCATCGTCGGCGCGCCGGGGCGCGAGGGTCAAGGATGAAGTGTCGTCCTGGCGTCGGCCGCGCCTGACCCGACGGGGGCGCTCTCCCCGTCGAGGAAGTCCCGGTAGCGCACCACGGCCACGAGGAACACCACGACCGAGACCATCTCGAGGCCCTCCTCGCCGAGCACCGCGAGCTGCCCGACGAACGTCGCGCGGTCGAAGCCCTGGTCCTCGAGCAGCCCGGCGACGGCCTCGAACCCCACGGCCCCGATCACGTACAGGACCCCGGCGAGAGCCATGGGACGCAGGAACTGCCGGGGGAGCCGCCACAGGAGCGGCACGACGATCGCTGCCACCACGAGCGCGAGCGGACCGTAGAAGGCGATCCACCCGTTGAAGGGAAGGTCGGCGATGCTGCGGAAGTGCTCCTCGAGCGACGTCCCCAGGTGCTCGTGGAAGCTCGTCATCTCGTCGATCGACAGGTACAGGAGCACGAACGCGACGAGCCCCCAGGCCCAGCGGCGGCCGCGGTCCGGCTCGCCGTGCAGCAGGTCGCCCGTCACGAGCCCGGTGCAGGCGAGCAGGATCACCGTGAACCAGGTGGGGACGTTGACCTCCTCGTCCATGCTGAAGTAGTGGACGAGCGGCTCGATCGCGCCGCCGTGGAGGTCGGCGGCCTTCTCGAGGAAGTTGGCGAGGAGGTGCAGGAGGGCCAGGACGGCGATCGCGAGCGCGAGGCTGCGGACGAGAGCTCTGACCGGCACGGTGACACGCAGCATGGGTGCTCCATCGACGACACAGCCGAGCTCAGGCTCGGCTCGGCGACACTAGCAGCGTCGCGACGTGACCACCACCACACCCCGGGCGTGTATCCATACCGCCTGGTCGGTGAGATAGTTGTCGCATCATGTTTCTCGACCTGAATGCGCCCACGCGCGCCCACAGCACCGGACGGCACGGCTCGACGAGCTCCGCCCGCTGTTGTCGCTGTCTCTGAGCAGCCGCTGACAGGCGGCGTCCGTCGCGGATGATCCCCGACACGCCCCCTCTCGAACAGGTCTGACCTTCCCGCTGGCCCCTGCCGGTCCCGCCGTCGTGCTCTCGCGCGGCCGCCGCGCCGCCGCCGGCCCCTCGGCACCCCTCCCGTGGCCCCCCACGCGGTCGGCCGCCGACGCTCCACGAACCCCTCCACCACCGGGCGGCCACCACCGTCGCGGTGGTCCCCGTGCAGTCCCGCTGCACCTTCTGGAACGGAAGAACCCCCATGAGAACCCTCAAGGCAGCCGCCGCGGTCCTGGCGACGACCCTCCTGCTCGCCGCGTGCGGCTCGGGCGGGTCCGGCGACGCGGGCAGCAGCGCCGCGTCGGGCGCCGACGCCGAGATCGTCATCGGCTCGACCAACGAGCCCACGGGCCTGGTCCGCAACGTCGGCGGCAGCTCGGGCGTCTCGCAGACCATGACCCGCAACGTCTTCGAGGGCCTGACCTCGGTCGACGTCGACGGCGAGGTCGTCCCGACGCTCGCGAAGGACTGGGACGTGTCCGAGGACGGCCTCGTCTACACGTTCCACCTGCAGCCGGGCGTGCAGTTCCACGACGGGTCCCCGCTGAGCGCGCAGGACGTCGTCTGGAGCATCTCGCAGACCATCGCGCCCGAGTCCAAGAGCGCGCGCAAGAACGACCTGTCGGTCATCTCCGCGATCACGGCCCCCGACGACGCCACGGTCCAGCTCGACCTGTCGCGCCGCAGCCAGTCGCTGCCGTTCTACCTCGCGTCCGTGACGATCGTGCAGGACGGCGACACCGAGCTGTCGAGCGAGAACGGCACGGGCCCGTACCGGTTCGTCGAGTGGACGCAGGGCGACCACCTCACGATCGAGCGCAACGACGACTACTGGGGCACCCCCGCGAAGAACTCGGGCGTCACGTTCCGCTTCTTCCAGGACACGACCGCGCTCAACAACGCGCTCCTGACCGGGGACCTCGACCTGGTCATCGCCGAGGACTCCCCGGACCAGCTCGTGCAGTTCGAGGGGAACGACGCGTTCACCATCACCGAGGGCACGTCGACGACCAAGCAGATCTGGGCCTTCAACGACCGCGTCGCCCCGTTCGACGACGTCCGCGTCCGCCAGGCGCTGTACAAGGCGGTCGACCGTGAGAAGGTGCTCGACGCCGTGTGGGACGGCCGTGGCCAGGTCATCGGCTCGATGGTCCCCCCGACCGACCCCTGGTTCGTCGACCAGGCCGACGTGCACGCGTACGACCCCCAGGCCGCCAAGGACCTGCTCGCGCAGGCCGGCGTGAGCGGCCTGAGCATCGCGGTCGACTACGTCGCGGGCGACCCGTCCGAGACCATCGCCCAGCTCCTCCAGGCCGACCTCCAGGCCGTGGGCGTCACGCTCACGCTCAACCCGGTCGACGACGCGACGTGGTACCAGAAGATCTACACGGACCACGACTTCCAGACCACGCTCATGGGGCACGTGAACCCGCGCGACGTCGTCTGGTACGCGAACCCGGACTTCTACTGGGGCTACGACAACGCCCAGGTCCAGCAGTGGGTCGCGGACGCCGACCAGGCGGCCACGGCCGACGAGCAGACGGCCCTGCTGACCCAGGTCAACGAGACCATCGGGCAGGAGGCGGCGAGCGCCTGGCTGTACCTCGACCCGCAGATCCGGGTCGCGCGCGCCGAGATCACGGGCTTCCCGGTGAACCAGGTGACGGAGAGCTTCTACGTCGCCGACATCGTGCGGGAAGGCTGACCGAGCACCCATGTCCCGCTACCTCCTGACGCGCGTCGGCACGCTGCTGCTGTCGCTGCTCCTTGCGAGCGTCGTGGTCTTCGCCGTCCTCCGGTTCCTGCCGGGCGCCAGCGCGGGCACGTCGCTCGGCGTGGGCACGACGAGCGAGCAGCTCGAGCAGCTGCGTGCCGACCTCGGCACCGACCAGCCCCTGTGGACGCAGTACGGGCAGTGGGTCGCGGGGCTGTTCTCGGGGAGCGCGGGGACGTCGTTCGTCTCGCGCCTCCCGGTGGGCGAGCTGATCGCGAGCAAGCTGCCGATCACGCTGCCCCTGAGCCTCGCGGCCTTCGTGGTCTCGGTGCTCGTGTCGGTGCCCCTCGGGGTGGTCGCGGCGGTCAGGCGTCGTGGCGTCGTGGGGGTCGCGGTCTCGGCCGTCTCCCAGCTGGGTGTCGCGGTCCCGGTCTTCTGGGTCGGCGTGATCCTGGTGTGGGTCTTCGCGCTCGAGGCGGGGGTCCTGCCGGCGGGCGGGTTCCCCCGCCAGGGCTGGGAGGACCCCGCAGCGGCCGTGCGGTCGCTCGTGCTGCCCGTGGCGACCGTGGCGATCGCGATGTCGTCGGTCATGGTGCGCTACGTGCGGTCGGCGACGCTCGACGTCCTGGACCAGGACTACGTGCGTACCGCGCGTTCGCTCGGCTACGGCCGCTGGCACGCGCTCGCGCGGCACGGGCTGCGCAACGGCGCGGTCCCGGTCGTCGCGATCCTCGGCATCGAGCTCGCGACCTCGCTCCTGGGGGCGGTGGTCGTGGAGAACGTCTTCGCGCTGCCGGGCCTGGGCACGCTCCTGGTGTCGTCGGTCGCGGGACGTGACCTGCCGGTCGTGCAGGCCCTCGTCCTGGGGCTGACGGCCCTGGTCCTCGTCACGAACTTCCTGGTCGACCTCGCCCAGCGCGGGATCGACCCCCGGCTGCGTGCCGGCTCGGCCCTCGGAGGCGCACGATGAGCATCGACCTGGGCGGGGAGATCCCCGCCGTCGAGGGTTCCGGGCGGGTCGTCCCGGCCCGCGAGGAGGGCGCGCTCGCGCCGTCGCCCGCGGGGAGGGCGGGGGAGACCCCGCGTTCCCGACGGCGGAGCGTCAGCCCGTCGTACGTCGCCGGCCTGGTCATGGTCGGGCTGGTCGCGCTCGTCGGGGTCGTCGCGATCTTCTGGACGCCCTACGACGTGGGTGCCGGCGCGGCCGGCACGGGCGGACGGCTCGAGGGGCCCAGCGCGCAGTTCTGGGCCGGCACCGACCGGCTGGGACGCGACCTGCTGAGCCAGCTCATGGGAGGTGCGACGGTCGCGATGACCGTGGCGCTCGCCTCGGTCGTCATCGCGGGCGTCCTGGGCATCACGATCGGTGTGGTCGCCGCGGCGACCACGCGGTGGGCCGACGTCGCGCTGCTCAACGTGATCGACCTGATGATCGCGTTCCCCACGCTGCTGCTGGCCATGCTGATCGTGACGGTCCGCGGGGCCTCGCTGACCTCGGCGATCGTCGCGATCGGCATCTCGGGGGCGGCGGTGATCGCGCGCGTCACGCGGGTCAACGCCGCGCGCGTGCTGCGCGAGGACTACGTGACGGCCGCGACGGCGTCGGGCACGAGATGGTGGGGGACGATCCTGCGCCACGTCCTGCCCAACGTCGCCCCCACCCTGCTCGTCCAGCTCATGCTGCTCGCGGGCGGGGCCATCCTCGCCGAGGCGTCGCTGTCCTACCTGGGCCTCGGCTCGCCGACCGCGCTGTCCTGGGGGCGGCTGCTCAGCGCCGCCCAGAAGTCCGTCGCGGTCCAGCCGCTCGGGGCGATCCTGCCCGGGCTGCTCATCGCGTGGACGGTGCTCGGCCTGAACCTCCTGGGCGACGGCATCCGTGAACGGACCGACCCGAGCCTGCGAGGCGACCGATGACCCCCTCCACCTCACCCACGCCGAGCACCGCGGTTCCCACGACGAGCACCGCCGGGCTCGAGGTGCGCGACCTGACGGTGGCGACGTCGTCGGGCCGGGTGCTGCTCGACCGCGTGAGCTGGCACGTCGCACCCGGCGAGCGCCTGGGCGTGATCGGCGAGTCCGGCTCGGGCAAGTCCCTCACCGCGGCCGCGATCCTCGGGCTCCTGCCCGACGGCATGACCGCGACCGGGCAGGTCCTGCTCGACGGGACCGACCTGCTGCCCCTGGGCGAGAAGGCCCTGCGCAGGGTCCGCGGCGCCCGCGTCGCGATGGTGTTCCAGGAGCCCCTCACGGCTCTCGACCCGCTCATGACCGTCGGCCGGCAGATCGCCGGGCCCCTGCGCCTGCACCGCAAGGTCTCGCGTGCGCGGGCCGCCGAGATCGCGGCGGACCTGTGCCGTCTGGTGCGCCTCGACGACACCGAGCGCATCCTCGGGTCCTACCCGTGGCAGCTCTCCGGCGGGCAGCGCCAGCGTGCGTGCCTCGCCATGGCCCTCGCGTGCGAGCCCGACGTGCTGATCGCCGACGAGCCCACCACGGCGCTCGACGTGACCGTCCAGGCCGAGATCCTCGACCTGCTCGACGACCTGATCGAGCGCACCGGGACGGCCCTGGTGTTCGTGTCGCACGACCTGCCCGTGGTCGCCCGGGTCACGCGCGACCTCGTCGTGATGCGGCACGGGAAGGTCGTCGAGACCACGACCGTGGCCCGCGCCCTCGACGCGCCCGAGGACCCCTACACGCGCTCGCTGCTCGCCGCCGCGCGGGCCGTGACCCACCTGCCCACCCTGGAGGACCGATGAGCGACCAGCACGTGAGCGGCGACCGGCCCGTCCCCGGTGACGGGCCCGCAGGCGACGCCGTGCCTCTCGTCGCGCTCGACGGCGTGTGGCGACAGTTCGGCGGTTCACGCCGCACGCCCCCGACGACGGCGCTCGCGGGCGTCGACCTCGCGGTGCGGTCCGGGCGCGGCGTGGGGATCGTGGGCGAGTCGGGGGCCGGCAAGTCGACCCTCCTGCGGCTGCTGCTGGGTCTCGACACCCCCACGCGCGGCACGGTCTCCTACCGTGGCGCGCCCCTCGACCGACGCGACCGGGCCCTCATGCGGCGCTACCGTCGCGAGGTGCAGGTGGTCCTGCAGGACCCGCGCACGTCGCTCGACCCGCGCATGACCGTCGCGCGGATCGTTGCCGAGCCGCTGCGCTCGCTCAAGGTCGGGGGCGACGTGTCGGCGCGCGTCGACGAGGTGCTGGGCTGGGTGGGGCTCGACCCCGACGTCCGGACCAAGTACCCGGCGCAGTTCTCGGGCGGCCAGCGCCAGCGCATCGCGATCGCGCGGGCCCTCGCGCCCTCGCCGTCGGTCCTGGTGGGCGACGAACCCGTGAGCGCGCTCGACGTGTCCGTCCGCGAGCAGGTCATGGACCTGCTGCGCGGGCTCCAGCGCGACCTGGGCCTCACGCTCGTGCTGGTCAGCCACGACATGGCGATCGTGGGGCAGCTGTGCGAGGAGACCGTGGTGCTGCGCGGGGGAGAGGTCGTCGAGGCGGGCCCCACGCGGGACGTGCTGACGCGGCCGTCGGCCGCCTACACGCGCGAGCTGCTCGCGGCGGTGCCGACGCTGCCCTGAGGTGTGTTCCGGCGCCGAGGGCACCGAGTCGCCCGCTCCGACGACCCGCAACCTTCTTGCGTGTCCGCACGGGCTGACACGCCGCATCGCCCTGTGTAATCTTTCAGCAAGAACCGGCAAATGTCTGCAAGGTGGCAGAGCGCGGGTTCTCCGGTCGTTCGGACCGGACCAGGGGAAGCGGTAGACGCGCCGGCGCCGACGCCGGTGCGAGGACGGGCAGCCACGCACCGACGCGGGGCTGTGCGCAGCACCGAGACGGAGACAGCAATGATGCTCAGCCGAACGACCAGACCCGCCCGCACGAAGCAGCGGCACCGACTCCTCGCCGGGCTCACGGCGCTCGCCGTGGTCACGTCGGGCCTCGTCGCCGGCGCGGTGCCCGCCTCGGCCAAGGCACCGACCCCCTCACCCGTGGTCACGTCCGACAACGGCCGCGGGAACGTCGTCCTCACCATGTTCCAGTGGACCTGGGACGCGGTCGCGGCCGAGTGCACCAGCACGATCGGGCCCGCCGGGTTCGGTTACGTCCAGGTCTCCCCGCCCCAGGAGCACATCCAGGGCACCGCGTGGTGGACCTCCTACCAGCCCGTGAGCTACAAGATCGAGTCCAAGCTCGGCAACCGTGCCGAGTTCCAGAACATGGTCAGCACCTGCCGGACGGCAGGGGTGGGCATCGTGGTCGACGCGGTCGTCAACCACATGGCAGGAGCCGACACCGGGTCCGGCACGGGCACGGGCGGTACGAGCTACTCGGTCGACTCCTTCCCCGGCGCGCCCTACGGGTACGACGACTTCAACGACTGCCGCGCCAACATCACCAACTACGGCGACCGGTACGACGTCCAGAACTGTCGCCTCGTCTCGCTCCAGGACCTGCGCACGAGCTCCGACCACGTGCGCGGCAAGATCGCGGGCTACATGAACGACCTGATCGGCCTGGGCGTCGCGGGCTTCCGCATCGACGCGGCCAAGCACATCCCGGCCGCGGACCTCGCGGCCATCAAGGCCCGGCTCACCAACCCGGACGTCTACTGGGTCCACGAGGTCATCGGGGCCGCGGGCGAGCCCATCCAGCCCTCCGAGTACCTGGGCAGCGGGGACTCGCACGAGTTCAACTACGCGCGCACGCTCAAGAGCCGCTTCGACGGCAGCATCGCGAGCCTCGACGAGATCGGCAACGGGCTGCTCACCTCGGACCGTGCCGGAGTCTTCGTGGACAACCACGACACCGAGCGCAACGGCGAGACCATGAACTACAAGTGGGGAGCGAAGTACAAGCTCGCCAACGCCTTCATGCTCTCCTGGCCCTACGGCTCGCCCTCGGTCTACACGGGCTACACGTGGGACAACAAGGACGCGGGAGCTCCCGGCGCCACCAGCACGTCCGTCCCCGACGCGAGCTGCTCCGACAGCGCCTGGACCTGCACGCAGCGCTGGACGGAGATCGCCGGCATGGTCGGCTTCCACAACACGGTCGAGGGCACGTCCGTCACGAACTGGTGGGACGACGGCAACAACAACATCGCCTACGGTCGCGGGGCCAAGGGCTACGTCGCGATCAACAACACGTCCTCCGCCGTGACGCGCACCTACCAGACCTCGCTGCCCGCGGGCACGTACTGCGACGTCGTGGCCGCCAAGGACTGCTCCGTCACGCGGACCGTGAGCGCCTCGGGGACCTTCACCGCAACCGTCCCGGCGTACGGCGCGCTCGCGCTGCACGTCGGCAGGACCGGAGGCACGCCGTGCACGGTCGACTGCCCGACCACGTCTGCCACCACGGTCTACTACTCGACCTCGAAGGGCTGGAACGCGTACAAGGTCCACTACAAGGTCGGTACGGGCGCATGGACCACGGCCCCCGGCGTCGACATGACCGCGGCCTGCACGGGCTGGGTCTCGCGCGAGATCCCCGCGAACGGCGCGACGGTCACGGCCGCGTTCACCAACGGCTCGGGCACCTGGGACAACAACGGCGGCAAGGACTTCGTCCTCACGGGACAGCACGCCCAGGTCTCCGGTGGCGTCGTCACCTCGGGCAACCCGTGCGCGGGGAGCGGCGGGGGTGACGGCGGCGGCACCACGCAGGGCGACGCCGTCTTCGCCGTGAACGCCACCACGGTCCTGGGGCAGAACGTGTTCGTCGTGGGCAGCATCCCCGCCCTCGGCGCGTGGGCACCTGCCTCGGCCAAGCAGCTCTCCGCCGCGACCTACCCCGTGTGGAGGCTCACGCTCGACCTGCCGGCCGGCACGACGTTCGAGTACAAGTACGTCAAGAAGGACGGCGCGGGCAACGTGGTCTGGGAGAGCGGTGCGAACCGCACCGCGACCGTGGGGGCCGACGGTGCCGTGACGCTGAACGACACCTGGAAATAGCCGCCCCCGCCCTCACCGGGCAGCGCACCGGAGGGCTCCTTCCCGGGGTCCTCCGGTCCGCGCTCCCTACGATGGGCGCATGAGCACCACCGAGCCGTCCCTGCCCGTCACGGCCGCCGCGGCCGACCCCCTGCGCGAGGCCGTCGCCGTGATGGACCGTCTCTACTCGCCCGGCGGGTGCCCGTGGGACCGCGAGCAGACGCACGAGTCGCTCGTGCGCTACCTCCTCGAGGAGGCGCACGAGCTCGCCGAGGCCATCGAGACCGGCGACCGCGCGGGCACGCGCGAGGAGCTGGGCGACCTGCTGCTGCAGGTCCTGTTCCACGCCCGCATCGCGAGCGAGGACGCGGTCGACCCGTTCACGGTGGACGACGTCGCGGCCGACCTCGTCGCCAAGCTCGTCCGCCGCCACCCGCACGTGTTCGCGGACACCGCGGTCGCCGCGGGCGACGGGCACGCCGCGCTGCACGCGCAGTGGGACCGGATCAAGCAGCAGGAGAAGCAGCGCGAGTCGGTCCTCGAGGGGATCCCCCTCGCGCAGGGCGCGCTGGCCCGCGCGCAGAAGGTCGTGTCCCGTGCGCAGCGTGCGGGGCTGGGCGGCGTCGTCGCGGGTCCCGGCCCGACGGCGGAGGTCGCGCCGGTCCCGGCCCTCGCCCCGGGCGGGGCGACGCACGGGAGGGGCGCGACGTCGTCGGGCGCGCAGGACGGTGCCGCGGCCGAGGGGGCGTACGGGCGCGAGCTGCTCGACGTCGTGCGGCGCGCGCAGGCCGACGGCGTGGACGCCGAGTCCGCGCTGCGGGGCGCGCTGCGCGAGGTCGAGCGGGCGATCGTGGCCGCCGAGACCGCCGGTCCGACACGCCCGGAGTGATCCCTGCGGGCGCCGTCCGGGGGGTGAGGGCCGACATGCGGGCGTTCGTGTCCACGGGCCGACGACCCCAGCGACATGTGTTCCCGACCACTAGGCTGGGATGCGACAACCCCGGATGCGCCCGACCGCCATCGTCGCCTGCCCTGCGCTCCGGACCTGGAAGCAGCTGAAGGAGCAACCGTGGCAAGCATCGAAGCCGTTGGAGCACGCGAGATTCTCGACTCGCGCGGAAACCCCACCGTCGAGGTCGAGGTCGTGCTCGACGACGGTACCTTTGCCCGCGCAGGCGTCCCCTCGGGCGCCTCGACCGGCGCTTTCGAGGCCGTCGAGCGTCGTGACGGCGACAAGTCCCGCTACCTGGGCAAGGGTGTCGAGGACGCCGTCAACGCGGTCATCGACGAGATCGCCCCCGAGCTGCTCGGCTTCGAGGCCGAGGACCAGCGCCTGATCGACCAGGCCCTGATCGAGCTCGACAGCACGCCCAACAAGGGCAAGCTCGGCGCGAACGCCATCCTCGGCGTGTCGCTCGCGGTCGCGAAGGCCGCCGCCAAGAGCTCGGGCCTGGACCTCTACCGCTACGTCGGTGGCCCCAACGCCCACGTCCTGCCCGTCCCCATGATGAACATCCTCAACGGTGGGTCGCACGCGGACTCCAACGTCGACATCCAGGAGTTCATGGTCGCCCCGATCGGCGCCACGTCCTTCCGTGAGGCGCTGCGCACGGGCGCAGAGGTCTACCACTCCCTGAAGTCCGTGCTCAAGAGCAAGGGCCTCGCGACGGGCCTCGGCGACGAGGGCGGCTTCGCCCCCAACCTGCCGAGCAACCGCGACGCGCTGGACCTGATCCTCGTCGCGATCGAGCAGGCCGGCTTCAAGCCGGGCGTCGACGTGGGCCTCGCGCTCGACGTCGCCGCGACCGAGTTCTTCAAGGACGGCGCGTACCAGTTCGAGGGCAAGGCGACGAGCTCGGACGAGATCATCGCCTACTACAAGCAGCTCGTGGCGGACTACCCGCTGGTCTCGATCGAGGACCCGCTGTCGGAGGACGAGTGGAGCGCCTGGTCGCAGCTCGTGGCCGAGGTCGGCGACAAGGTCCAGATCGTGGGCGACGACCTGTTCGTCACCAACCCCGAGCGCCTGGCCAAGGGCATCGAGCTCAAGGCTGCGAACTCGCTCCTCGTGAAGCTCAACCAGATCGGCACGCTGTCGGAGACCCTCGACGCCGTCGAGATGGCGCAGCGCAACGGCTTCACCGCGATGGTCTCGCACCGTTCCGGCGAGACCGAGGACACGACGATCGCCGACCTGTCGGTCGCGACGAACGCCGGCCAGATCAAGACCGGTGCCCCCGCCCGTGGCGAGCGCATCAACAAGTACAACCAGCTCCTGCGCATCGAGGAGGCCCTGGACGACGCGGCACGCTACGCCGGCGCCTCGGCGTTCCCGCGCTGGAAGGCGTGAGCTGACGCATCCCCGCTGAGCACGGCCCGACCCCCGGTCGGCGTCGCGCGCAGCACCCGGACGCCCGGTGGTTCCTCGGAACCACCGGGCGTCCGTGCGTCCGTGCCTCGCCCGGCACGGGCTCCCGTGGTTGTGAACGCTTGGTGTGGATCCGGCCACGGAGCCCCGGCACGCCGTGGACCCTGCGACCGGGAGAGGGCGCGGGGCGGCACAATCGGCACCATGCCCTCGAACCGCCGCCCGTCCACGCCCGGCGCCTCGCCGCGCCCGGGGGGCAGTCGCAGCGGGTCGGCACGCTCGGCCGGTCGGGCCCGCGGCTCCTCCGGCCCGACGACGTCACGCACCGACGCGGGGACCTCCGGACGGTCCGGGGCCGGGACGGCCGGCACGGGCTCGACCAAGGACCCTGCGGCCGCCAAGGGCTCGGCGGCCGCGCAGGGCCCGGGCGCCGCGCAGGGCCCGGGCGCCGCGCAGGGCCCGGGCGCCGCGCAGGGCCCGGGCGCCGCGAAGGGCGCGGGCAAGAGACCGACCGCGCCGCGCAAGCCGTCCTCCACCTCGACCCCCGCCGGGGGGCCGGGCGCGTCGGCCGGCTCGTCGGCCGGGCGGACCCCGCGCGCCCCGCGGTCCGCGCGGCCCACCGCGTCGCGGGCGCCGGCGCTCGCCGACCGTCGCCGCAGCCGGTACGGGCTGCTGCTCCCCGAGGTGGTGACGGTCCGCTCGTTGGTGATCGCCGTCGTCGTGCTCCTCGCGGTCGTCCTGCTCCTGCCCACGGTGCGTGCCTACGTCAACCAGACGGGCGAACTCCGCGCGCTTCGCGCCGAGGTGGCGGCGGCCGAGGCCGAGCGCGACGCCCTCGAGGTCGAGCTCGGCCGCTGGGACGACGAGGCCTACGTCGTCGCGCAGGCCCGTGACCGCCTGAGCTTCGTGATGCCGGGCGAGCGCGCGTGGCGGGTCATCGACCCGGACACGGTCGTCGACGTGGTCGACCCCGAGACGGGACGTCGCCTCACCGACGGACCGGTCGGTGTCGACCCCGAGGACGGTGCACCCTGGTACGTCTCGGTGTGGCGGTCGGTCCAGCTGGCCGGCGAGCAGCCCGCACCGGGAGGCGGCGACGGCGACGTGGGGACCGAGCCGGGCGACGGCCCCGAGGCGCCGCCGACCGACGGCGGGACGCCCTAGGCGGGCCGATTGCCGTTCCGGCCGCACGACCGGGGACAATGGGGAGTGCGCCGTCCCCCGGCGCGCCCCAGCACCGCACGCCGCAGAACGGAACTCCTCGTGAACGACTCGACCCCCACCGCCCCGGACGCCGCGGACCTCGGTGGTCCCGCCGCACCCGCAGGCGCCGCGCAGGCCGTCCCCGAGGCCGACCGCTCGCGCCCCGAGGTCACGCCCGAGGACCTCGAGGTCCTGCACGAGCAGCTCGGACGCCCGGCGCGCGGCGTCGTCGGGATCGCGGCCCGTTGCGTGTGCGGTCGCCCGCTCGTGGTGCACACCGCCCCGCGCCTGCCCGACGGCACCCCGTTCCCCACGACGTACTACCTGACGAGCCCGGGCGCCGTCGCGGGGGCCTCGAGCCTCGAGGCGAACGGTGTCATGAAGGAGATGTCGGAGCGCCTGACGCACGACGAGGAGCTCGCCGCGGCCTACGCCCGCGCGCACGAGCACTACCTCGCGGCGCGCGAGGCGCTCGGGCACGTCGAGGAGATCGCGGGCATCTCCGCGGGCGGGATGCCCGTGCGCGTCAAGTGCCTGCACGTGCTCGTGGGTCACGCCCTCGCGGCCGGCCCCGGGGTGAACCCGTTGGGCGACGAGGCTCTCGTCATGATCTCGGGCGCGTGGCGCGCGGACCGCTGCACGTGCTGAGCCGCTGACCCGCGACCGGTCGCGACGTCGGCTGTGACGCTCGCGACGGTCGCCGTCCGCGGGCCGGTTCGCGCCCTCCCGGGGCGGCGACGGGTGGCACCCTTGATGTCATGACTTCTTCTCGCGTCGCCGCGATCGACTGCGGCACCAACTCGATCCGACTCCTCGTCGCCGACGTCGACCCCACGACGGGCGTCCTCACCGAGCTCGACCGCCGCATGGAGGTCGTGCGCCTCGGCCAGGGGGTCGACCGGACGGGGCGCCTGGCGCCGGAGGCGTTGGCCCGCACGCTCGACCAGGCGGCCGAGTACGCCCGGGTGATCGAGGACCTGGGGGCGACGCGCACCCGCTTCGTGGCGACGTCGGCCACGCGGGACGCGGAGAACCGGGCCGAGTTCGTCGACGGCGTGCTCGCGCGCCTGGGCGTCGCGCCCGAGGTCGTGTCGGGGAACGAGGAGGCCGAGCTGTCGTTCCGCGGCGCGACGGGCGTGGTCGCGGCGAACCATCCGGGTCCGTTCGTGGTCGTCGACCTCGGGGGAGGGTCGACCGAGCTCGTGCTGGGCACCGACGCCCCGGAGGCGGCGTGGTCCATGGACGTGGGGTGCGTGCGCTTGACCGAGCGTCACCTGCGCTCGGACCCGCCGACGGCCGAGGAGGTCGCGGCGGCCCGTGCGGACGTGCGGGCGGCGCTCGACACCGCGTCGCTGACCGTCCCGCTGGGCAAGGCCGCGACGCTCGTGGGGCTCGCGGGGTCGGTCACGACCGTGACCGCCCACGCGCTGGGCCTCGAGCGCTACGACCGCGACCGGATCGACGGCGCGGTGCTGACGGTCGAGGAGACGCTGGCGGCGTGCGAGGACCTGCTGGCGCGCACGCGCGAGGAGCGGGCGGCGCTGGGCTTCATGCACCCGGGGCGGGTCGACGTGATCGGGGCGGGGGCGCTCGTGTGGGCCGAGGTCGTGCGCCGCGTGCGTGACGACGTCGCGGCCGCGGGCGGCGAGCTCACGTCGGTCGTGACGAGCGAGCACGACATCCTGGACGGGATCGCGCTGTCGATCGCGTGACCCGTCGGTGCCGAACCCGAGGTTGGTCAGCCGATTGAGGCGCTGTGCCTGACCAACCTCGGGTTCGGCACCTTCTCTGCACGACACGCGGTAGTTCACTCTGGCCGGTAGTGCGGGTTGCGTAGTAGTGTCTGCCGCACAGGAGCCGGTCGAGCAGGGAGTCAGGGTGGACACCACACAGCTGTTGAAGGGCGTCCTCGACGCGGCGGTCCTCGCCGTGGTCGCGGACGAGGACGGGTACGGGTACGACGTCGTGCGACGCCTGCGAGCGGCGGGGCTCGTCGAGGTGGGGGACGCCTCGGTCTACGGCACGCTGCGCCGCCTGTACTCGGGCGGGATGCTCACGAGCTACGTCGTCCCCTCGGACGAGGGTCCGCACCGCAAGTACTACGGGATCAACGCGCAGGGGCGGGCCATGCTCGACACCCAGCGCAAGGAGTGGCAGGAGTTCTCCGGCACGCTGACCGGGCTCCTCACGACTGAAGGAGCCGCGTGATGTCCACGACCCTGACACCCGAGACCGTGGTCCTCGACCAGGTCCGCCGCTACGCCGCGGACGTCCGCGCGCACCTCGCCGACCTGTCGCCCGAGCAGGTCGACGACCTCACCGACGGCCTCGAGGCGGATCTCGCGGAGGCGCTCGCGGACATGCCGGGCTCGCTGCGGCCCGTCGCCGCGGGCGGCCAGGTGCCCGACGGCGGAGCGACGGCGCTGCTCGACGTCGCCGCACGTTTCGGTCCGGCCGCCGTGTACGCGGCCGAGCTCCGGTCGGCCGCGGGCCTGGACCCCGCCGCGCCGGGGCCGCGTCCGCGGATCGGGCTGCGCGGCCGGCTGTTCGTGCTCGGCGGGATCTTCGGGTCGGGGTGGAAGTCCCTGTGGGCCCCCGTGACGTCGACGCCGCAGTGGGCCGCGTTCCTCGAGTTCGCCGCGGTGCTGCGACCCGCGTGGTGGGTGCTGCGGGCGTGGGTCGTGGTGGTCGTGGCGTACGGCTGGTTCCACCGGCCGCAGAACTTCGAGCTCGTGCCGCAGGCCACGTACTGGCGGCTCCTGCTGGTGGTCGCGGTCGTCGTGAGCGTGCAGTGGGGGCGCGAGCGGTGGCTGCGCTGGCGCGGGCTGCACCTCCTGCGCAAGGCCGTCGACGTCGTCGCGGTCCTCGTGGCCGTGCCGCTCTTCGTGAGCGCCGCGTTCGGGGCGAACGCCGAGCTCAACGGGCTGAGGACGTCCTCCGGCGGCTCGTACCAGCAGGGTTACGACGACGGTGTCCGTGACGCCCGGTCCGGCATCTTCGGTGCGAGCGGCGTCAGCGCCGACGGGACCGGCAGCGGTGTGTACGTCGACGGTTCGCAGGTCAGCAACCTGTTCGTGTACGACGCGAGCGGCCGCGCCCTGCAGGACGTGCAGATCTTCGACGACCAGGGCCGTCCCGTGCGGACCCTCACGGGCGAAGGGGTTGCGCAGGCCTGGAGCCTCCCGGACTTCGAGCAGGGGTGGTACTTCCAGCCGTCGTTGTCGACCGACGGCCGGGACCGCTGGAACGTCTACCCGCTGCGTGGGCTGCCCGACGACGCGGTCGAGTGGGACGGTTCCGACCGACCTGTCCCGCTCGAGGGCGAGCAGCCGCGGTCCATGCCGGCCCCGTTCCTCCAGGCGCAGTCGCTCCTGGTGCCCTCGACGGGCGGCACGGCACCGGCTCCCGACCAGCCGGGGGGTGCGGCGACCACCCCGGTGACCCCTGAGGCTCCGCAGGTCCCCGCCGACGGCGAGGACCCGGCCGGTCCGCCGGCGGAGGGGACCACAGCGCCCTCGGCCGGGGTGCCCGGGACGCCGTCTCCGGCCGCTGCGAGCCCCGTGGTCGAGGTCTCGACGGGGGCTGCGCCGTCGGGCGGCTGACCTCCCGTGCTGACGCCGGGGTCGGTCGGACGACGGGGAGACCGGCCGACCGACCCCGGTGCAGCGCCTGCCGAAACTGGCACCAACGCGCCAT
Organism: Oerskovia sp. 140933; assembly: GCF_059651515.1. Lineage (NCBI taxonomy): Bacteria > Bacillati > Actinomycetota > Actinomycetes > Micrococcales > Cellulomonadaceae > Oerskovia > Oerskovia sp. 140933. The sequence continues at coordinate 1,699 of NZ_JAMXIO010000024.1, read as the reverse complement.
ATTCGGGCGGCCCCGCAGCGCTTGTGAAGGTTGTCACGCTCACGGATCGGACAGAAGTTCACCAAGAAGTAGAAGACAGTAATACTCTGGTTTCATGCCTCAGAATGACCTGACCTCGGTCACCCCTGCCCAGAACGCGGACGTCGCTGCCTCGCCGCGTCCCCGCAAGGTTCCCCGCATCATCGTCCTGGGTGGCGGCTCTGTCGGTCTCTACTCGGCGCGCCGCCTCCGCAAGAAGCTCGGCAAGCGCGAAGCGGCCATCGTGGTCGTCGACCCGCGCCCGTACATGACCTATGCGCCCTTCCTGCCGGAGGCCGCCGCGGGCTCGATCGACGCACGCGACGTCGTCGCCCCCCACCGCCGCGCCCTCAAGGGCGTCGACGTGCTGCAGGGCAAGGTCGTGGAGATCAACCACGCCGGCCGCAGCATCACGATCCACCCGGAGGAGGGCGACGACTACTCGGTCACCTACGACCACCTGATCGTCGGCCTCGGCTCCGTCTCGCGCACGCTGCCCATCCCGGGCCTCGCGGAGAACGCGATCGGCTTCAAGAACGTCGAAGAGGCCATCGCGGTCCGCAACCACGTCATCAACCGGCTGGACGTCGCGTCGTCCACCTGGGACCAGGACCTGCGCAAGCGCATGCTCACGTTCGCGTTCATCGGCGGCGGCTTCGCCGGCATGGAGGCGATCGGCGAGATCGAGGACATGGCGCGCTACGCGACCCGCAACTACCCGACGATCGCGCCCGAGGACCTGCGCTTCGTGATGATCGAGGGCTCGGGCCGCATCCTCCCCGAGGTCTCCGAGCCCATGGGCCAGTACGCGCTCGAGGAGCTCAAGAAGCGCGGCATCGAGTTCCACCTCAACACGTTCCTGTCCTCGTGCGTCGACGGCCACGTCGTCACCTCGACGGGCGTCGAGTTCGACACCGACACCATCGTGTGGACCGCGGGCGTCAAGGCGAACCCGGTCATCAAGGAGAACTCGGACCTGCCGGTCGACAAGCTCGGCCGCGTGACCGTGCTCCCGACCCTCCAGGTCGCGGACGCGGACGGCAACGTCATCCCCGACGCGTGGGCCGCAGGCGACTGCGCCGCCGTCCCCGACGTGCTCAACCCGGGCAAGTTCTGCCCGCCGAACGCCCAGCACGCGATCCGTGAGGCCACGCGCCTCGCCGACAACCTGGTCGCCGTGCTGCGCAGTGACGCGCCCGTCGAGTACAGCCACAAGAGCGTCGGCACGGTCGCGTCGCTCGGCCTGTACAAGGGTGTCGCGGAGCTGTTCGGCATCTTCAAGCTCAAGGGCTTCCTCGCCTGGGCCATGCACCGCAGCTACCACGTGATGGCGATGCCCACGGGCAACCGCAAGATCCGCATCGCGATCGGGTGGATGGGCCAGTTCCTCATGGGCCGCGAGCTCGTCTCGCTCGGCTCGCTGCACGACCCGCGTGCGGAGTTCCGCCAGGCGTCCGTGCCGCCCAAGGCCGCGGGCGACGCCGTCAAGCAGGAGGCCGTGTCGTCGGCCGCCGAGGCCGAGGGCGGCGGTGTCGCGGCCGAGCCCTCCAAGGCAGCGCCCGCCGAGGCCACCGCTACCGACGCCGGCCACGGCCCGGCCAAGAAGGCGACCAAGAAGGCTGCGACCCAGGCCTGAGCCTGACGAGCACCACGCACGCCGCGAGGGCGGTCCCGGAGACGG
>NZ_JAMXIO010000023.1:0-76550 GCF_059651515.1 Oerskovia sp. 140933 | reverse complement strand
CAGCACCCGGCCCACGCCGTTCGTCGTCCTCGCCGGGGCCCGCCCTCGTGGAGCGGGACTCAGCGCGTGGTCACGCCTGCGGCGGGCGCGTCATCGACAGGACGTCGAGCGCCGTGTCGAGCTGCTCCTCGGTGACCTCGCCGCGCTCGACGAAGCCCAGGTCGATCACGGCCTCGCGGACCGTGAGGCCCTGCTTGACCGAGTGCTTGGCGACCTTGGCCGCCGCCTCGTAGCCGATCACGCGGTTGAGCGGCGTGACGATCGACGGCGAGGACTCCGCGAGGGCACGCGCGCGCTCGACGTTGGCGGTGATGCCGACGACGGTCTTGTCCGCGAGCACGACCGACGCGTTCGACAGCAGGCGGATCGACTCCAGGACGCCCAGTGCGATGACCGGGATCTGCACGTTGAGCTCGAAGCTCCCTGAGGCCCCGGCCCACGCCACGGTCGCGTCGTTGCCGATCACGCGCGCGGCGATCATGAGGACGGCCTCCGGCACGACCGGGTTGACCTTGCCCGGCATGATCGACGAACCGGGCTGCAGGTCCGGGATGAAGATCTCGCCCAGGCCCGTGTTGGGGCCCGAGCCCATCCAGCGCAGGTCGTTGCAGATCTTCGTGATCGAGACCGCGATGGTGCGCAGCGCGCCCGAGAGCTCGACGAGACCGTCGCGCGAGCTCTGTGCCTCGAAGTGGTCGCGTGCCTCGGTCAGGGGCAGGCCCGTGTCCTCGACCAGCAGGGCGATGACGCGCTGCGGGAACCCGGCGGGCGTGTTGATGCCCGTGCCGACGGCCGTGCCGCCCAGGGGTACCTCGGCCGCGCGGGGGAGCGCGGACTGCAGCCGCTCGATGCCGTAGCGCACGGCCGCGGCGTACCCGCCGAACTCCTGGCCGAGCGTGACCGGGGTCGCGTCCATGAGGTGCGTGCGGCCCGACTTCACGACCGTCGCGAACTCGGCCGCCTTGGCCTCGAGAGCCTCCGCGAGGTGCGTCAGCGCCGGGATCAGGTCGTGCACGACCCCCGCGGTCGCGGCCAGGTGCACCGACGTCGGGAAGACGTCGTTGGACGACTGGGACGCGTTGACGTGGTCGTTCGGGTGGACCTCGCGACCCAGCGAGCGCGTGGCGAGCGTCGCGAGGACCTCGTTGGTGTTCATGTTCGACGACGTGCCGGAGCCCGTCTGGAAGATGTCGATCGGGAAGTGCGCGTCGTGCGCCCCCGAGGCGACCTCGTCGGCCGCGGCCACGATGGCGGCCGCGACGTCCTCGTCGAGCACCCCCAGCTCGGCGTTGGCGCGTGCTGCGGCCTTCTTGACACGAGCGAGGGCCTCGATGTGGCTGCGCTCGAGAGGAGTGCCCGACAGCGGGAAGTTCTCCACGGCGCGCTGCGTCTGCGCGCGGTAGAGGGCGGCCGCGGGGACGCGGACCTCACCCATGGTGTCGTGCTCGATGCGGTAGTCGGTGGCGTCGGCAGAAGTCATGGGGCTAATGGTGCCGCACGATCACGAGTGATCTCGAACCCGGCCGCGGGGTGGGTGCGTGCTGCACGCCACCCGCGCGGGCCGGTCCCGGCCCGGGGGAGCCGGTCAGACGTCCGGGGTCTCGCCGACGTCGCCGACCACCTCGACGAGCCGGGCGCGGCCGTCGGCGAGCGTGTACTCGACGCCGACGATCGCGAGCCGCCCCTCGGCCACGGCATCTGCCAGGGCCGCCGAGTAGCCGTGCAGCATGTCCACGGTGTGGCGCACGTGCTCGCGGCGCAGCGTGTCCGGGTCGACCGCGGACACGCCGCCCGAGGTGCTCGTGATGTTGACGATCGAGGGGATCACCCGGTCGACGACCGCTCGGACGAACCCGTCGGCCTGCTCACCCGTCGCGAGGGTGTGGGCGGCTGCGGCGATCGCCCCGCAGCTGTCGTGGCCGAGCACGACCACGAGCGGCGTCCCGAGGATGTTGACCCCGTACTCGATCGAGCCGATCACGGTCGTGTCGAGGACGTGGCCTGCGGTCCGCACGACGAACACGTCGCCCAGGCCCTGGTCGAAGATGATCTCGGCGGCCACGCGGGAGTCGGCGCACCCGAAGATCACGGTGTGCGGGTGCTGGGCCACGCTGAGCTCGGCCCGGCGGACGGCGCCCTGGGACGGATGTTCCATCTCGTCCCGGACGAACCGCCCGTTGCCGTCGCGGAGCCTGGCCCAGGCCTCGGCGGGGGTCGTGGGAGGTGCGGTGTCTTGGATGCTGCCGTTCGTCGTCACAACTTCCATGGTCACGCACGAGCGTCCCGTTCCTCGTCGCCGTCCCACACTCTGACCAGACCCGTGGACGAGGTGGCCCTCCCGAGGGACCCGCGAGGCGCCGTCGGGGGCGGTCCTCGCCGGGTCGTGATGGCCTGCCACGGGCCCTCGGTCGCCCCGCGGCGGGCCTTCAGAAATGTCCCTCCCGTGGCGAGTCGTCCCGTGACGGTGTAGCCCTAGTACCAGGAACAACCCGATGACGGGCACGTCGAAGCGCCCGTCGGAGGGCAGGATCGACGAAGGGGAGACCGTGCACCGACGCACCCGGGCACTCGCCGCGGCACTGGCCGTCGCGACGATCGTGCCGCTCGCCGCGTGCAGCACCGGGGAAGGCTCCGGCCCGCCCGCGCTCACCTGGTACATCAACCCCGACAACGGGGGACAGGCCGCGATCGCCGCGTCGTGCAGCGACGCCTCGGGCGGCGCGTACCGCATCGAGACGTCGCTCCTGCCACGCGACGCCGCCGCCCAGCGCGAGCAGCTCGCCCGCCGCCTCGCCGCCAAGGACGCCTCGATCGACCTCATGAGCCTCGACCCGCCGTTCATCCCCGAGCTGTCCGAGGCCGGCTTCCTGGCCCCCGTGCCGGAGGACGTCGCGACGGCCACGACGCAGGACGTCGTCCAGGGGGCGATCGACGGCTCGACGTGGAAGGGCGAGCTCGTCGCGATCCCGTTCTGGGCCAACACCCAGCTCCTCTGGTACCGCAAGTCCGTCGCCCAGGCGGCGGGGCTCGACCTCACGCAACCCGTCACGTGGGACCAGATCGTCACCGCGGCCCAGGACCAGGACAAGTACCTCGCGGTGCAGGGAGCCAAGGCCGAGTCGTTGACCGTGTGGATCAACGCCCTGGTCGAGTCCGGGGGCGGGCAGATCCTGGAGAACCCCGAGGCACCCGCGGACGAGCTCACGCTCGGCCTCGAGACCGACGCGGGGCGCAACGCCGCGCGGATCATCGGGGAGATCGGCAGCTCGGGCGTGGGCGGCCCGGGTCTGCCCAGCGAGGACGAGGCCGCGTCGCTGACCCTGTTCCAGGGGGACAAGGGCTCGTTCATGGTCAACTGGCCGTTCGTGTGGTCCTCGACCCTGGGGGGCGTCGACGCCGGCTCGCTCGACCAGGCGCTCCTCGACGACATCGGCTGGACGCTGTACCCGCAGGCCGTCGAGGGCCAGGAGACCCGTCCGCCGTACGGCGGCATCAGCATCGGCGTCGGGGCGTTCAGCGAGCACACGGACCTGTCGTACGAGGCCGCGCAGTGCATCGTGAGCGCCGAGAACCAGGCCTCGTACATGGTCTCGGACGGGAACCCCGCGGCGAGCACCGCGGCCTACGACGACCCCGCCGTGCAGGAGGCCTACCCCATGTACGACGTGATCCGGCAGTCGCTCGAGCAGGCCGCACCACGGCCGCAGACACCGTTCTACAACGAGGTCTCGACGGGTCTCCAGCAGACCTGGTACCCGCCCGCGAGCGTGACCGAGGACGGCACCCCCGTGACGTCGACCGAGTTCATCACCGCCGTCCTGCGAGGGGAGCGTCTGCTGTGAGCGCCGACACCCGGGGCGCCCGCCGCGCCCAGCCCGAGCCGGACCCCGCGTCCGGCACCTCGCCGGACCTGGTTCCCGACAAGAAGGCCAAGGCCGCGCGCAGCGACCGGGCCAGGGCCGAGGCCCGCCTCGGCTGGTACCTCGCCGGCCCCGCGTTCGTCGTCATGCTGGCCGTGACCCTCTACCCGATCCTCCAGGCGGTCTACGACTCGCTGTTCAACTACAAGCTCACCGCGCCCGACGACCGCACGTTCGTCGGGCTCGGCAACTACGCCGTGATCCTCACGGACTTCGTCTGGTGGCGCGACTTCGCCGTGACGTTCTTCATCATGGTCGTGTCGGTGGTCGTCGAGCTCGTCCTGGGCTTCGCGCTCGCGCTCGTGATGCACCGCGCGATCAAGCGCCTGCGTGGGCCGCTGCGCACCGCGATCCTCGTGCCGTACGGCATCATCACCGTGGTCTCGGCCTTCGCATGGTTCTACGCGTTCGACATCACGTCCGGGTACGTCAACAGCTGGTTCGACTGGGTGCCCGGGATCGGGCCGGACCTCAACTGGTTCGCGCAGCAGGGCACGAGCCTGTTCGTCATCATCGCGTCCGAGGTCTGGAAGACCACGCCCTTCATCTCGCTGCTGCTGCTCGCGGGCCTGGCCCAGGTGCCGAGCGACCTCGAGGAGGCCGCGAAGGTCGACGGTGCCACCGCGTGGCAGCGCTTCTCGCGCGTGATCGTGCCCAACATGAAGGCCGCGATCATGGTCGCCGTCCTGTTCCGTGCGCTCGACGCGTTCCGCATCTTCGACAACGTCTTCATCATGACCAACGGCGCGAACAACACGGAGGTGCTGTCCTTGCTGGCCTACCGGACCTCGATCGGCCAGCTCCAGATCGGCATGGGCTCGGCCATCTCCGTCCTGCTGTTCCTGTGCGTGATCGGCATCTGCTTCGTGGCGATCAAGCTGTTCAAGGTGGATCTGGCCGGCGCACGAGGGGAGCGATGATGGGCAGCGTCCTGAGCACCAGGGCCCGCGTCTGGTGGGCCGTCATCACTGTCGTCGTCCTGGTCGGCGCCCTGTTCCCCGTGGTCTCGATCCTCATGACGAGCTTCAAGGGACCCAGCGACCTCAACTCCGGCACGTTCCTGCCGCCGCAGTGGAGCACCACGAACTACGAGCAGATCCTGTCCTCGGGCGGGTCGGCCCAGGAGCTGTTCCTGTCGGCGCTGCGGAACTCGGTCGGCATCTCGCTCATCGCGACCGTGATCGCGGTCGTGCTCGCGACGCTCGCCGCGTACGCGATCGCGCGTCTGAACTTCCCGGGCAAGCGCCTGATCCTCACGACCGCGCTGGGCGTCTCGATCTTCCCCGTGGTCTCGATCGTGACGCCCCTGTTCAACCTGTGGCGCAACATCGGGCTCTACGACACCTGGCTCGGCCTGATCATCCCGTACCTGTCGCTCACGCTCCCGATCTCGATCTGGACGCTCGCGGCGTTCTTCCGCCAGATCCCGTGGGAGCTCGAGCAGGCCGCGCAGGTCGACGGCGCGACGCCCTGGCAGGCGTTCCGCAAGGTCATCGTGCCCCTCGCGGCCCCGGGCGTCTTCACGACCGCGCTCATCGCGTTCTTCATCGCGTGGAACGACTTCGTGTACGGCATCTCGCTGACGTCCACGAGCGCGGCCCGGCCCGTGCCGGCCGCTCTCGCGTTCTTCACGGGTGCGTCCTACTTCGAGGAGCCGACCGGCGCCATCTCGGCGGCCGCGATCGTCGTGACCATCCCCGTCGTGATCCTCGTGGTGCTGTTCCAGCGCCAGATCGTGTCGGGCCTCACGCAGGGGGCGGTCAAGGGATGAGCGGCGTCCCCGGCACGACGGCGCCGCCCACCCCACGCGGTCGGGTCACCCCGCCGCGCCCCCGCACCCTTCGCTGCCCGACCCCAGACCGAGGAGAGAGCTGATGGCGTCGATCACCCTCAAGGACATCGTCAAGAAGTACGGCGACGGGTTCCCCGCCGTGAAAGGGGTCAGCATCGACATCGCCGACGGCGAGTTCGTGATCCTCGTCGGCCCCTCGGGCTGCGGGAAGTCGACGCTGCTGCGCATGATCGTCGGCCTCGAGGACATCACCTCGGGTGACCTGCTGATCGACGGCGAGCGCGTCAACGAGAAGGCCCCGCGCGACCGGGACCTCGCGATGGTCTTCCAGAACTACGCGCTGTACCCGCACCTGACGGTCGCCGAGAACATCGCGTTCCCGCTGCGGCTGAACAAGGGCAGGCTCACCGACGCGGAGATCCGCGAGAAGGTCGAGCGTGCAGCCGACCTCCTCGACCTGCGCGAGCACCTCGACCGCAAGCCCGCCAACCTCTCGGGAGGTCAGCGCCAGCGGGTCGCGATGGGCCGGGCGATCGTTCGCGACGCCAAGGCGTTCCTGTTCGACGAGCCCCTGTCCAACCTCGACGCCAAGCTCCGCGGTCAGATGCGCACGGAGATCGCGCGTCTCCAGCGGCGCCTCGCGACCACGACGGTCTACGTGACGCACGACCAGACCGAGGCCATGACGCTCGGCGACCGTGTCGCGGTGCTGCGCAAGGGCGAGCTCCAGCAGATCGCGAGCCCGCGCGCGCTCTACGAGCAGCCCGTCAACCTGTTCGTCGCGGGGTTCATCGGGTCACCGCCCATGAACTTCCTGCCCGGTGAGGTCAAGGGCAGCAGCATGGAGCTGCCGTTCGGGACGTTCGAGCTGCCCGACCGCCTGGTCGAGGCCGTCGGCGGCCGCGAGCTCGTGATCGTGGGCCTGCGCCCCGAGCACTTCGAGGACGCCCGGCTCGTCGACCCGTCCAAGAAGGAGCGGGGTCGGACGTTCGAGGCGCAGATCGACGTGACCGAGTGGCTCGGTGCCGAGCTCTACGCGTACGTGCCGTTCGAGATGCACGCCTCGGTCGCGGAGAAGCTCGAGGAGCTGGACCGCGAGCTCGACGGCGAGGGGTTGCGCACCCAGTTCGTCGTCGCCCTCAACTCGGCGTCCCGCGTGCGCGACGGGGACACGACCGAGCTCTGGTTCGACCCCGAGAAGATGATGATCTTCGACCCGGAGACGGGCGAGAACCTCACGCACGACCAGGACGAGGTGGACCGGCTCGACAAGGAGAACGAGGAGGACCGGCGCGCCTCGCTCGAACGCGCCCACGCACAGGCCGACGCGCAGGCGCAGCAGAGCGCCTGACGCGCCTGCGCGGCGCGGGTCAGTCGTCCTCGGTGGCGTCGTCCTGCGTGCCGCCGGAGGGGCCGGCGACGTCGGCGGCGCGGGCCGACGCGAGGCGCTCGCGGGCGCCGTCGAGCCACTGCTGGCAGCGGGCGGCGAGGGCCTCGCCGCGCTCCCACAGGGCGAGCGAGGCCTCGAGCGGCTCGCCGCCGGCCTCGAGGCGGGTCACGACCTGGACCAGCTCGTCGCGCGCCTGCTCGTAGGTGAGGTCGGCGACGTCGGTGTTGCTCGGGGTGGTGCTCATGGTGGTGGGCCTTCCTGGGGCTGGTCTGGTGGGGTCGGTGCTGCGCTGGTGGCCGGACGGGCTCAGCGCACGGTCGCGTCGATCGCGCCGCTCGCGAGCCGCACGTGCAGGGAGTCGCCGGGGCTCACGTCGTCGGGGGAGCGGACGATCCCGCCGTCCGGTCCGTGCACGACGGCGTAGCCCCGCTCGAGCGTCGAGGCGGGGGACAGCGCGCGCACCTGGGCGGCGAGCCGGTCGACCTCGCCGTGCGCGCGCAGCAGGATCGCGTCGAGCGAGCGCCTGGCCCGGTCCCGCGCGGCGAGGACCTGCTGCTCACGCGTGGTGATCATGGTCTCGGGGGCGGCGAGCACGGGGCGGGAGCGGGCGCTGTCGAGGCGGGACTGCTCGCGCTGGAGCTGGTGCGTGATCGCCGCCCGGATCCGGGAGCGGGCCTGCAGGACGCGTGCGCGCTCCTCGCCCACGTCGGGGACGATCCGCTTGGCGGCGTCCGTGGGCGTGGAGGCGCGGTAGTCGGCGACCAGGTCCAGGAGCGGGGTGTCGGTCTCGTGGCCGATCGCGCTCACGAGCGGGGTGCGGCAGGCCGCGGCGGCGCGCACGAGGGCCTCGTTGCTGAAGGGCAGGAGGTCCTCGACCGCGCCACCGCCGCGCGCGACCACGATCACGTCGACGTCGCGGCGGGCGTCGAGCTCGGCGATCGCGGCGCTCACCTGGGCGACGGCGCCCGTGCCCTGGACCGCTACCTCGCGGATCTCGAAGCGGACCTGGGGCCAGCGCGCACGGGCGTTGACCACCACGTCGTGCTCGGCCTTGGACTCCCGGCCGCACACGAGCCCCACGACCGCGGGCAGGAACGGGAGCGGCACCTTGCGGTCCGCGTCGAACAGGCCCTCGGCGGCCAGGACGCGCTTGAGGTGCTCGATCCGGGCCAGGAGCTCGCCGATGCCGACGGTCCGGACCTCGGTCGCCTGGAGCTGGAACGACCCGCGCTTGGGCCAGAACACGGGCTTGGCGTGCACCACGACGTGCGCCCCCTCGCTGAGGGGTGTGCTCGTGGCCGCGAAGACCTTGGCCATCGCGGCGACCGGGAGCGACATGTCGGCGTCGGTGTCGCGGAGCGTGAGGAAGGCCATCGGGGCGCCGGGACGGCGGTTGAGCTGCACGACCTGTCCCTCGACCCACACGGGCGCCATCTTGTCGATGTACGCCGTGATCTTGCTCGACAGCAGCCTGACCGGCCACGGGTGCTCGGGGCTCGTGTCGAGGGCCCGGGCGGGGAGCGGGGCCGGCGGCGTGGCAGGAGCGGTGGGGTCGGTGCGGTCGGCTGGTTCGGCGCGGTCGGCGGGTCGGTCGGTCACGGGTCAAGCCTGCCTCATGCGTGTGACAGGCGCCGGTCCCGCACCGCACCGGTCGGCCTCGGCGAGCAGACCCGTGAGGATCCTGTGGAGTTGCTGCCAGGACCTGGCCCGGACCGCGCCGGGACCGGGGGGACGGGCCCGGTCCCGGAGGCCCGTCGCCTAGACTCGTGGGGTGACTTCCCCGACTGGTAAGCGTGTCCTCCTCGCCGCCCCCCGCGGCTACTGCGCGGGCGTCGACCGTGCCGTGATCGCGGTCGAGAAGGCGCTCGAGCACTACGGCGCCCCCGTGTACGTCCGCAAGGAGATCGTCCACAACAAGTACGTCGTCGAGTCGCTGAGCGACAAGGGCGCCGTCTTCGTGAACGAGACCGACGAGGTGCCGGAGGGCGCGCGCGTCGTGTTCTCGGCGCACGGGGTCTCGCCCGCGGTCCACGAGGCCGCTGCCGAGCGCAACCTGCAGACGATCGACGCGACGTGCCCCCTGGTCACCAAGGTGCACAAGGAGGCCGTGCGCTTCGCGGCGGACGACTACGACATCCTGCTGATCGGGCACGAGGGCCACGAGGAGGTCGAGGGCACCGCGGGCGAGGCGCCGGACCACGTCCAGATCGTCAACTCGCCCGACGACGCGGTGAACGTCACGGTCCGCGACCCGGAGAAGGTCGTGTGGATCTCGCAGACCACGCTGTCGGTCGACGAGACCATGGAGACGGTCGACCGGCTGCGCGAGCGGTTCCCGACGCTGCAGAACCCGCCGTCGGACGACATCTGCTACGCGACGCAGAACCGTCAGGTGGCGGTGAAGAAGCTCGCGCCCGAGTGCGAGCTCGTGATCGTGGTGGGCTCGGCGAACTCGTCGAACTCGGTGCGTCTGGTCGAGGTGGCGCTGAACGCCGGTGCGGACGCGTCGTACCGCATCGACCGCGCGCAGGAGATGGACGAGTCCTGGCTCGACGGCGTCACGACCGTCGGCGTCACCTCGGGCGCCTCGGTCCCCGAGATCCTGGTCAACGACGTCCTGGCGTACCTGGCCGAGCGCGGGTACGGCGACGTGCAGGAGGTGCGCACCGCGACCGAGGACCTCATGTTCTCGCTCCCCAAGGAGCTGCGCGCGGACCTCAAGGCCGCGGGCAACGCGCCCGCACGTCCGCGCCGCGAGAACCGGACGTCGCTCTCGGTCGAGCCCGTCTGACGCCGACGCTCCGACACGCACGAGGCCCGTCCCGGACGATCCGGGACGGGCCTCGTGCGTCACACATCCGGGGACGGCCCGACGGCGTCCCTCACCGCACGCCGGCACGGACCCGGGGCGAGGCGCGTCTCAGGACGCGTCCGCACCCCGGTCGCGCTCGTGCCGGCCGGGCGCGTTGACGGTGCCGAGCATCCCGGCGTCGAGCGTGCCCTCGTCGTCGCCGGGCCCGCTGGGGCCCGACCCCGCCGGGCCGGCGGCTCCGCGGCCCCCGGCAGCGATCTCGTCGATCGCGACGAAGTTCTCGTTGACCGACGCGAGGAGCTCGGGGGCGCTCACGGCGCTGAGCTGGGGGTTGGCCGCGGCGGGGGTCTCGAGGTCGTCGTCGACGACGTTGAGGTCCGCGAAGCGGCGGGCGCTCACGAGCACGCGCGTCTCGAGGGACGCGACGGTCCGGTTGTAGGAGTCGGCGGCGCCCTGGATGGACCGGCCGAGCCGGGCGAGGTGGCTGCCCATGACGGCCAGGCGCCCGTGCAGCTCCTTGCCGAGCGTGAGCACCTGCTGGGCGTTGGCGGCCAGGGCGTCCTGGCGCCACGCGTAGGCGACGGTGCGCAGCAGCGCGATCATGGTCATGGGCGCCGCGATGATGACGTTCTTCGAGACGGCGTACTCGAGGATCGACGGGTCCTGCTCGACCGCCGCGGACAGGAACGACTCGGCGGGGACGAACATGACGACGAACTCCGGCGCGGGGCTGAACTGGTCCCAGTACCTCTTGCCCGCCAGGTCGTCGATGTGCTTGCGGAAGTGGCGGGCGTGCGCGGCCAGCCGTTCGGCCCGGACCCGGGGGTCCGTCGTCTGCTGCGCGTCGAGGTAGCCGAGGAACGCGACCTTGGCGTCGACCACGACGTTCTTGCCGCCCGCGAGCTTGATGACCATGTCGGGGCGCAGCGCCCCGTCGTCGGTGGCGACCTGGTCCTGCTCGACGAAGTCGACGTGCGGGATCATGCCCGCGGCCTCGACGACGCGGCGGAGCTGGAGCTCTCCCCACGCACCGCGCACCTGCGAGGAGCGCAGCGCGGTCACGAGCTGGGAGGTCTCCGCGCGCAGAGCCTCGGAGTCGTGACGCATGCCGCGGACCTGCTCGGCGAGCGTGCCGTGTGCCTCGCGGCGGGCCTGCTCGGCGGCCGTGACCTCGGCCTTGACCTGGTCGAGGGCCTTGCTGAGGGGCTCGACGAGCTGCTGCACGGCCTGCTCGCGCTTGGCGAGCTCGGCCTCGCCGACCTGCTGGCTGCGCTTGAAGCGTTCCTCGGCCTGCGTGAGGAACTGCTCGGAGCTGCTCGCGAGCGCCTTGCGGGCCAGGGCCTCGAACTGGGCCTCGAGCCGCGCCTGGTCGCCGCGGATCTCGGTGAGCCGCTTCTCGGAGCCCGCCCGCAGCTCCTCGATGGCCCGCTCGTGGTTGGCGCGCTCGATGTCGAAGCGCTCGTCCGCGGAACGCTCCGCGCCCGCGAGCTGTCGCCCGAACGCCTCGCGCTCGGTGCGGAGCTGGCGCTCGAACCCCTCGCGCTCGGCCGCGAGCCGCTCGGCGAGGCCCGCACCGCGTGCGGCCTCCTGCTGGGCCTGGGTCAGCAGGCCCGTGAGCCGGCCGATCTCGGCGCGCCCCGAGTCGGGGGAGGTGCGGCGCGCGAGCCAGCCCAGGAGTGCTCCCACGAGGAGGCCGACGACGAGCATGACCCACGGCAAGGCGTTGTCCATGCCCGCACTCTGCCAGGTGGCACCCACAGCGGAGGGGGAGCCGCGTCGTCGGGCGCGTCGCGGGCGGCGCCCGTCACCCACGGGTGATCTCGCGTCTCACCAGCGAAGACATGACAAATCACAGGGGGAGCGGCGCGTGCGCTCCGCTACGTTGGTCGGCATGGCCCACGTTCCTGCGCCCCGCGACCAGCTCCCACCCACGGACACCTCGAGCACCCCGGACGTCGCGGCCCCCGCCGCGCCGGCCGCCCCCGCACCCGTCCTCGCTCCGGCGGCCCCCACCGTCTCCTCGCAGGGGACCGGTACGCCTCCCGCGCTGTCGGTGCGCGGGCTGTGGAAGAGGTTCGGCGAGAAGATCGCCGTCGCGGGGATCGACCTCGACGTCCCCGCGGGGTCGTTCTACGGGCTCGTCGGCCCCAACGGCGCGGGCAAGACGACGGCGCTGTCGATGTCGACGGGGCTCCTGCGCCCGGACTTCGGCACGGTCCACGTGCACGGTCAGGACCTGTGGGCGGACCCGGTCGCGGGCAAGCGCATGCTGGGGATCCTCCCGGACGGCGTGCGGCTGTTCGACCGCCTCACGGGCGCGCAGCTCATCACGTACGCGGGCCTGCTGCGCGGCATGGACCGCGCGACGGTCGCCGAGCGCACGACGGACCTCCTGGAGGCCCTGGGCCTGGCGGCCGACGCGGACACGTTCGTGGTCGACTACTCGGCGGGCATGACCAAGAAGATCGCGCTGGCCTCGGCGCTCATCCACGCCCCGAGCCTGCTGGTGCTCGACGAGCCCTTCGAGGCCGTGGACCCGGTCTCGGCCGCGAACATCCGCGAGATCCTCTCGTCGTACGTCGCGAGCGGCGGCACGGTGATCGTGTCCTCGCACGTCATGGACCTGGTCCAGCGCATGTGCGACCACGTCGCGGTGATCGCGGGCGGGCACGTGCTCGCGGCGGGCACCGTGGACGAGGTCCGTGCGGGGCAGAGCCTCGAGGACCGCTTCGTCGACCTGGTCGGCGGCCGGCACACCACGGAGGGGCTGTCGTGGTTGCGCACCTCGTAAGGCTCAAGCTCGCGCTCATGCGCAACACGCTCAGGAAGAGCGTGTGGCAGACCGTGGGGCTCGCGATCGGTGTCCTGTACGGGCTGGGCGTGGTGGGGCTGACGCTGGTCGGCCTGGTCGCCCTGGGCACGACGCAGCCGGACCTCGCGGGCCAGATCGTCACGATCCTGGGGTCGGTCGTGGTGCTCGCGTGGTGGATCGTCCCGCTGTTCGCGTTCGGCGTCGACGCCACGCTCGACCCGCAGCGGTTCGTGACGTTCGCGGTGCCCCAGCGGCAGCTGCTGGCGGGCCTCGCGATCGCGGGCCTGGTCGGGACGCCGGGGATCGTGACGCTCCTGGTCTCGGCCGGTACGGCGCTCGCGTGGTGGCGCACGCCCCTCGCGGCCCTCGCGGCTCTCGTGGGCGGGCTGCTCGCGGTCGCGCTGTGCGTGGTGGGGTCGCGTGCGACGACGACGGCGCTCGCGCCGCTGCTCGACTCGCGCCGCTACCGCGAGGTCCTGTCGATCGCGGCGTTCGTGCCGCTCATGCTGGCCGGCCCGATCGTCGGGTGGGCGACGTCGGCGATCGCGCGCGGCCAGGAGGTCCTGCCGGTCGTCGCGGACGTCCTGGGGTGGACGCCGTTCGGCGCGCCGTGGGCGATCGCGACCGCCGTGTCCGACGGCGCCTGGGGACTGGCGCTCGTCCGCCTCGGCATCACCGTGGTCGTGCTGGGGGCCGCGTGGGTCGTCTGGGACCGGGCGCTCGCCAAGGCGCTCGTGGCTCCGCACGGCGGCGCGGCCGCGGGCCGCTCCAAGGGGCTGGGCTGGTTCGACCGCTTCCCGGCGACCCCCGTGGGGGCCGTGGCGGCGCGCTGCCTCACGTACTGGTTCCGTGACCCGCGCTACTCGGGGTCGGTCGCGGTCATCCCGTTGCTCCCGGTCGTGCTGTGGTTCGTGGGGTCGAGCATCGAGCTCGACGGCAGCGGCGGGTTCGCCGAGCTCATGCTCGTGCTGGGGCCGGTCACGGCCTTCACGTTCGGGTTCGCGATCTCGGCGGACGTCGCCTACGACCACACGGCGTTCTGGACCCAGGTGTCGTCGGGCGTGAGCGGCTTCGCCGACCGTGCGGGGCGTGTCCTCGCGGCCGGCGTGATCGGCGTGCCGGTCGTGACGGTCTTCGCGGTGGGCTCGGTCGCCTTCACGGGGCGGTGGGACCTGCTGGTCGCGACGGTCGGCCTGAGCCTCGGGGTGCTCGCCACGGCGCTCGGTGTGTCGAGCGTGGTCTCGGCGCGCCTGCTCTACCCGGTCCCCAAGCCGGGGGAGAGCCCGTTCAAGTCTCCCCAGGGCGCGGCGATGGCGACCCTGGTCGCCCAGATGCTGACCATGGCGGTCCTCACGGCGCTGTGCCTGCCGGCGGCGGGGCTCGCGCTCGCCACGCTCCTGACGGGCGCGGCGGTGTGGGGCTGGCTCACGCTGGTCGTGGGGGTCGGCCTGGGTGCGGTGCTCCTGGTGGTGGGCATGCGCTGGGGCGGCCGCCTGGTCGACCAGCGGGGCCCGGAGCTGCTCCAGCAGGTCATGAGCTACAAGTAGGCGGTCGCCGCTCGCGGCCCGACGGCGCCGCCCACCCCGGGTGCGCACGTGCAGGAGTGCACGCACGCACGCGGGCGGGCGGCGCCGTCGGGCCGTGTGCGTGCCGGGCGCCCTGCTCGGGTGCGAGCGGCCCGGACGGTCGCTCCCGTAGACTCAGGCCCCGTGGCTCTAACAATCGGCATCGTCGGCCTGCCCAACGTCGGCAAGTCCACCCTCTTCAACGCCCTGACCCGTAACCAGGTCCTCGCGGCGAACTACCCGTTCGCGACGATCGAGCCGAACATCGGCGTGGTGTCCCTCCCGGACCCGCGTCTGACGAAGCTCGCGGAGATCTTCGGCAGCGAGCGCATCCTGCCTGCGACGGTGTCCTTCGTGGACATCGCGGGCATCGTCAAGGGGGCGAGCGAGGGCGAGGGGCTCGGCAACAAGTTCCTCGCGAACATCCGCGAGGCGGACGCGATCTGCCAGGTGACGCGCGCGTTCGACGACCCCGACGTGATCCGCGTCGAGGGCTCGACGGACTCGGCCGACGACATCGAGACCATCAGCACCGAGCTGATCCTCGCGGACCTCCAGACCCTCGAGAAGGCGCTGCCGCGTCTCGAGAAGGAGGTCAAGATCAAGAAGGGCGACCCCGTCCTGCTCGCCGCGGCGCAGAAGGCGCAGGGGCTGCTCGAGCAGGGCATCACCCTGTTCCAGGGTGCGAAGGCCGCGGGGCTGGACCTGGCCGAGATCGCGAGCCTGCAGCTCATGACGGCCAAGCCGTTCATCTACGTCTTCAACACCGACGACGCGGGCCTCGTCGACGAGGAGCGCAAGGCCGAGCTGCGTGCGCTCGTCGCGCCGGCCCAGGCGATCTTCCTCGACGCGAAGTTCGAGTCCGAGCTCGTCGAGCTCGAGCCCGAGGAAGCGGCGGAGATGCTCGCGGAGACGGGCCAGGAGGAGTCGGGGCTGGACCAGCTCGCGCGCGTGGGGTTCGACACCCTGGGGCTCCAGACCTACCTCACGGCCGGCCCCAAGGAGTCGCGCGCCTGGACCATCCGCAAGGGGTGGACCGCGCCGCAGGCGGCCGGGGTGATCCACACCGACTTCGAGCGGGGGTTCATCAAGGCGGAGGTCATCTCGTTCGACGACCTCGTGGAGACCGGGTCCGTGGCGGCGGCCCGTGCTGCGGGCAAGGCGCGCATCGAGGGCAAGGACTACGTCATGGCTGACGGGGACGTCGTGGAGTTCCGCTTCAACGTGTGATCCACCTGGTGAGCGGGCTGGAGAGTTCCGTCACAGTCGCCGTTCTTGGGACGGGCGCCGCCGCATCGTGAGACGCGGGCGGCGCCCCTTCCATGTGTCCGGGGTGTTACGTACCGGTTTCTCCCGGTATCAGGGGCGAAACAGCACCGTACCGGCCAGTATCAACTCGGTAACGATCGGCCACCTGAAAGGTGCAACAGGGTGAAGTCGCCCATCTTGGTCGCTACCGTTACCTCAAACCATGGTGGGCTTCCCTGACGATGCCGCCGAGGACGCCCTGCGGTCATCGCGCGCTCTCCTCGAGGCAAGGGAGTTCACCATCCCCTTGAGGAGGAACATTGAACATCAGGCGCACAAGTGCCGTTACCGCGGCGGTGGCCTCGGTCGCGTTGGTGCTGACCGCATGCGGCGGCACCGCCGAGGAGAGCGAAGACGGCGGCATCAACCAGGACACCGCGGTCACCGTGGCCTGGGAGGCCCCGCTCAACGAGCTCAACCTCAGCTCGACGAACGGCAACGCGACGCAGAACTCGGTCATCTCGTACATGCTGAACTCCGGGTTCAACTACTACGACGACCAGCTCGAGCTCGTCCAGGACGAGTCCTTCGGCACGTACGAGAAGGTCTCCGACGACCCGCTGACGGTCAAGTACACGGTCGGCGACGACACCAAGTGGTCCGACGGCACCGCGTTCGACGCGACCGACGTCCTGCTCCAGTGGGCAGCCACCTCCGCGACGTTCAACAACGTCGAGCCCCTGACGGACGAGAACGGCGAAGTCACCAACCAGGACGCCGTGGACGCGGGCGTGTTCTTCGACGGGACGACCCCCGGACCCTCGCTCATCGACGAGATCCCCACGATCAGCGACGACGGCAAGTCGATCACCTTCGTGTACTCGAAGCCCTTCGGCGACTGGGAGCTCGACTTCACGAACCAGTTCGTCCCGGCCCACGTCGTCGGCCAGCAGTCGCTCGAGCTCACGGACGCGCAGGAGGCCAAGGACGCCGTGCGCGACGCGATCCTCGGCTCGGACTACGCGAAGCTCTCGCCCATCGCGAAGTTCTGGAACTCCGGCTTCGAGTTCACCTCGATGCCCGAC
The DNA here is from genome assembly GCF_059651515.1 of Oerskovia sp. 140933. Lineage (NCBI taxonomy): Bacteria > Bacillati > Actinomycetota > Actinomycetes > Micrococcales > Cellulomonadaceae > Oerskovia > Oerskovia sp. 140933. The sequence continues at coordinate 59,926 of NZ_JAMXIO010000023.1, read as the reverse complement.
GACAAGTCGCTGACGGTGTCCAACGGTGCGTACACCCTCGAGGAGTACGTCGAGAACGAGTACCTGACCCTCAAGAAGAACCCCGACTTCAAGGGCAAGAACCAGGGCTCGGTCGAGACCATCACGGTCCGCTACATCGAGGACCCCATGGCGCAGGTCCAGGCGCTGCAGAACGGTGAGGTCGACCTCATCGGCCCGCAGGCGTCCGCAGACGTCCGCTCGGCGCTCGAGGCGCTCCCCGAGGTCTCGACGAACAACAGCGTCGAGGGCACGTTCGAGCACGTCGACCTGGTGTTCGGGAACAAGGGTCCGTTCGACCCGACCAACCCGGTGTACGGCGGCGACGCCGAGAAGGCGAAGAAGGTCCGTCAGGCCTTCCTCCTCACCATCCCGCGCCAGACGATCGTCGACAACCTGATCGTCCCGCTGAACCCCGACGCCGAGGTCCGCAGCTCGCAGATCCTCATCCCGGGCTCGCCCAACTACGACAAGATGGTCGCGGACAACGGCTCGGACTTCTACCCGGCCGCAGGTGACATCGAGAAGGCCAAGGCGCTGCTCGCCGAGGCCGGCGTGACCACCCCGATCAACGTGCGCTTCGCGTACAACAACGAGAACGCGCGCCGCGTCAACCAGGTCGCCCTCATCACGGACAGCGCGGCCAAGGCCGGCTTCACGATCGTCGACACCGGCCGCCCGGCCGCCGAGTGGGGCACCCTCCTCGGCACCGGCCAGGACCAGTACGACGCGTCGCTCTTCGGGTGGCAGTCCACCTCGACAGCCGTCACCGAGTCGGACGCCAACTTCCGCTTCGGCCCCCCGCGCGGCCTGAACAACTACGGCCTCTACAACAACCCGGTCGTCGACGCCGCGCTCGACAAGCTCCAGGTCTCGACCGACCCCGAGGAGCAGTTCCAGCTCCAGCTCGAGATCGAGAAGCAGCTCTGGGCAGACGGCTTCGGCACCACGATCTTCCAGTTCCCGGCCATCCAGGCCTGGGACGAGAAGCTGGAGGGCGTCGAGCCGATCACGATCAGCCCGACCATCTTCTACAACTTCTGGAACTGGAAGCTCGGCGCCTAGGACTCTCGTCCTGAGCACCTGACGACAGGTACCTGACCTGGGTCGACGCCGGGGTGACCCGGCGTCGACCGGTGTTCGACGCATCAGCCCTCCGCGAGGACATCGGTACGTTCGCGTACCGATGTCCTCGCTGGCGGTTGGCGCGGTACGAGTCCACCCGACCCACCTCGCGCCGGCCGATGCCTCGACGCGTGCGACCCACGCGTAGACTTGCCCGGCCCCTAACCTGGGTCCCTAATTCAGCGAGGTATGCCCTCCAATGTTTTCGTTCATCTCGCGACGCCTCCTTGCAGGGTTGGGAACCCTGCTCGTGTCGACGTTCGCCATGTATCTTCTCGTCAGCGCCTCGATCAGGCCCTTCGAGGACCTCGAGCAGAGCACGAACCCCAACAAGCTCGAGCAGATCGCGCAGCGGCGCGAGCTCCTGGACCTCGACACCCCGGCGGTCATCCGCTACTTCAAGTGGCTGGGCGACTTCGTCACCGGTGACCTGGGTGTGGGGTGGCGCAGCGGGCAGCCGGTCTCGAACATGCTCCAGGGCGCCGTGATCTCGACGATCCAGCTCGTGGCCGCCGCGACCGTGATCGCGATCCTCTTCGGTGTCATGGTCGGTATCGTCAGCGCGCTGCGGCAGTACAGCACGTTCGACTACCTCACGATCTTCGTGTCGTTCGTCCTCTACTCGCTGCCTGCCTTCTGGGTCGCCGTCCTGCTCAAGCAGTGGGGCGCCATCGGCTTCAACGACTTCCTCAAGGACCCGTCGAACTCGCCGCTCGTGATAGTGGTCGCCGGCCTGGTGATCGGCCTGCTGTGCATGCTGGCCGTCGGCGGCACCGTCAAGCGCCGCGCGACGACCTTCGCGATCGCGTTCGCCGCGACCGCGGGCGCCATCCTCTACCTCCAGCTCTCGAACTGGTGGCTCGACCCGAACCTGGGCCCGGGCATCATCCTGGTGACGGGCACCGCCCTCGCGTTCGCGATCACCGCGCTGACCTCGGGTCTGAAGAACCGGCGGGCCCTGGGAGCGTCGCTGACGACGGTCGTGATCGGCCTCGCCCTCTACTACCCGCTGCAGAGCCTCTTCCGGATGCCCTTCAGCTGGATGTACGTGCTGGGTCTCGCACTCGTGACGGTCGCCGTGGGCATCGCCGTGGGCTACCTGTGGGGCGGCCCCGACAAGGGGATCTCCGCGCGCGCAGCGAGCCTGACCGCAGTCGTGGTCGCGGGCATGATCTTCATCGACAAGGTCATGTCCCTGTGGCCGCAGTACATGGGAGCGCCTGCGATCAACGGTCGCCCCATCGCGACGATCGGTTCCAGCACGCCGAACCTCGGCGGCAACTTCTGGGTGCAGACCCTCGACACCTACACCCACCTGCTCCTCCCGACGCTGGCGCTGGTGCTCATCCAGTTCGCCGGGTACACCCGGTACTCGCGCTCGAGCATGCTCGAGGTGATGAACCAGGACTACATCCGCACCGCGCGCGCCAAGGGGCTGCCGGAGCGTGAGGTCATCATGCGGCACGGCTTCCGCAACACGCTGATCCCGCTCGCGACGATCGTCCCCATCGACGTCATCACCCTCCTCGGGGGCGCGATCATCACCGAGCAGGTCTTCGCCCGACCAGGGATGGGCACGCTGTTCATCCGGTCGCTCCGCGGAGCAGAGATCGAGCCCGTCATGGCCTATCTCGTGATCGTCGCGGCCCTCGCCATCCTTGCCAACATCGTGGCTGACCTCATCTATGCAGCCCTCGACCCGCGGATCCGGGTGAACGCATGAGCAACCAGACTCCTCCCAACGACAGCGCGTCGAGCGCGACCGTGGAGAACCAGATCGAGCTGAAGGAAGTCGAAGGTCTCTCGCAAGGGCAGATCGTCCGTCGGCGCTTCTTCCGTCACAAGGGCGCGGTCGTGGCCCTCGTGGTCCTCGTCGCCATCGTCCTGCTGGCCATCACGTCGATCGGCGTGGGCAGCTGGACCGGGTGGTGGAAGTTCACGCCCAACGAGACGGGCACGGTGATCGACGGCGGCGCGCCGAACGCGACCCACCCGTTCGGTCAGGACGAGGCCGGGCGCGACATCTTCGCCCGTGTCATGCGCGGCACGCAGACCTCGCTCGTCATCATGACGACGGTGGGCCTGATCGCCCTGGCGATGGGCATCGTCGTCGGTGCGCTCTCCGGCTACTTCCGTGGCCGCACCGACTCGTTCCTGATGCGCTTCACGGACCTCATCATCACGATGCCGGTCATCGTCATCGGCGCCGTGCTGGGCCTGCTCTCGGGTGGCGACAACGCGATCGTCTTCGGTGCGTTCCTCGGCCTGGTCCTGTGGCCCCCGCTCGCCCGCCTGGTCCGTGGCGAGTTCCTCTCGCTGCGCGAGCGGGAGTTCGTCGACGCCGCGCGCGTCGCGGGTGCCAGCAGCGGACGGATCATCTTCAAGCACATGCTCCCGAACGCCGTGGGCGTGATCATCGTCAACACGACGCTGCTCCTGAGCTCGGCCATCCTCCTGGAGACGTCGCTGAGCTACCTCGGCGTCGGCATCCAGCGGCCTGCCGTCTCGCTGGGCCTGATGATCAGCGACTACCAGGAGGCGTTCGCGTCCCGGCCGTGGCTGTTCTGGTGGCCGGGTGCCTTCATCGTCGGGATCGCGCTGTGCGTGAACTTCATCGGTGACGGTCTGCGCGACGCGTTCGACCCCCGCCAGAAGAACATCCCGTCCGAGCGGAAGATGGCGCGCGCCAAGCGGATCGAGCGCCCCAAGCCGTCCGCCACCGGTGACGCGCTGCCCGAGCCGGGAGCGTCATGACCCTGGCGCCGGGCAGCCTGTCAGGTCGCGACCGCCAGGCTGCCCAGCGCGGCCAGCTCGACCACGTTCCAGGTCGAGCGTGCCCCGGGAGCGCCCGGTCGGGCCTCCGCCAGGTAGCCGGCCATGACGAGCGCCGCGTGGCGCTCGGTGATCTCGGCGGCCACCACCTCGGCGCTCGCCCCTCCGACGCGGGTGCTGCCCGCCTCGGTGGGGCGACGGCGCCAGGTACGCAGCCACTGACCGGAGCTGCTCGAGCGGGGAGCAGCCCACGCGGTGACGCTGCCGCCCGTGTAGCCCACCTCGAGCGACCACTGGGTGCGCACGTTCTCGTAGGCCGTCCAGGGCACGTGCACCGTGCGCAGCGGGTTGCGGACGTCGATCCCGCCGTCGGACACCTCGACGCGGGGTCGCCAGAACAGCACCCACACGCCGCACGTGACCAGCGCCCCCCACGCCAGCGTCAGCAGCGCGCCGCCGGCGTCCTCGCGGACCTGGACGGCAGTCGCCAGGACGGCGATGACCGCCGTGGCGATCGTCAGGACGCGTCCGTACATCGAGCAGAAGACCTTCGTGGGACCCATGTGCCCATGTTCCCAGAGTTGCGGCGTCACGAGCGCCGGCACTCCCTCCAGCAGGAAGGACACTGATCATCGTGGCCATCGACACGTCCTCCGAGACGCAGTTCACCGCGACCGGGACCCCGGTCCTCGCCGTCAAGGGGCTGGGCGTCGACTTCTTCGTCGACGGATCCTGGTACCCGGCCGCCGCGGACATCAGCTACAACCTCTACGCGGGTGAGGTGCTGGCGATCGTGGGGGAGTCCGGCTCGGGCAAGTCCCAGTCGTCGCTCGCCCTGCTCGGCCTGCTCCCGGCCAACGGCCGCGCGCGCGGAAGCGCGAAGCTCGGTGAGCGTGAGCTCATCGGCATGTCGCACTCGGCGCTGCGGCACGTGCGCGGACGGGAGATCTCCATGATCTTCCAGGAGCCCATGACGGCGCTCAACCCCGTGTACACGGTCGGTTTCCAGATCGTCGAGACGATCCGGACGCACTTCAACGTCGGTCCGGCCGACGCCAAGAAGCGGGCGATCGAGCTCCTGCGCCTGGTCGAGATCCCCGAGCCCGAGCGCCGGTTCGACGCGTACCCGCACCAGCTCTCGGGCGGTCAGCGCCAGCGCGCCATGATCGCCCAGGCACTCGCGTGCGACCCCAAGCTGCTGGTCGCGGACGAGCCGACGACGGCGCTCGACGTCACGGTGCAGGCGGAGATCCTCAAGCTCCTGCGCGACCTGCGCCACCGTGTCGACGCGGCGATCATCCTCATCACGCACGACATGGGCGTCGTGGCCGACATGGCCGACACGATCATGGTCATGAAGGACGGGCACGTCGTGGAGCGGGGGACCTCGGCCGAGGTCTTCGGCTCGCCCCAGCACCCGTACACCCAGCGCCTGCTCGACGCCGTCCCCCACCTCGGCACGAGCAAGTCGGCGACCGAGGTCCGTCACCGCGCGGCCCCTGCGGCCGTGGTCGACCACGAGATCGTCCTCGAGGCCAAGGACATGGTCATCGAGTACCCGGCCCGCCGTCGGCAGAAGGCCTTCCGTGCGGTCGACCGGGTCTCGTTCTCGCTGCGCCGGGGCGAGGTCATGGGCCTGGTCGGCGAGTCCGGCTCGGGCAAGACGACGATCGGTCGTGCCGTGGTCGGTCTGCTGCCGGTCACGGGTGGTGCGCTGCGCGTCGCCAGCACCGACATGGTCGGCGTCTCGCCCAAGAAGCTGCGCCCGCTGCGCAAGGACGTCGGGATCGTGTTCCAGGACCCGGGCTCCTCGCTCAACCCGCGCCTGCCGATCGGCGAGTCGATCGGCGAGCCGCTCATGCTGCACAAGGGCATCAAGGGCAAGGCGCTGAGCAACGAGGTCGAGCGACTGCTGGACCAGGTCGAGCTGCCGCGCGCCATGCGCAACCGCTACCCGCACGAGCTCTCGGGCGGTCAGCGTCAGCGTGTGGGCATCGCCCGGTCGCTCTCGCTCGAGCCGAAGATCCTGGTCGCGGACGAGCCCACCTCGGCGCTCGACGTGTCCGTCCAGGCCAAGGTCCTCGACCTGTTCAAGGACCTGCAGCGTGAGCACGGCTTCGCGTGCCTGTTCATCTCGCACGACCTCGCGGTCGTCGAGATGCTCTCGGACCACATCGCGGTCATGCACCAGGGCAGGCTCGTCGAGGTCGGCCCGACCGAGCAGATCATCCACGCGCCGCAGGACCCGTACACGCAGCGGCTGCTCGCGGCCGTGCCCGTGCCGGACCCGGTGGCCCAGAAGATCCGACGCGAGACGCGCGACGCGCTGCTCGTGGCGGCGGCGCGGGAGATCGACGCCGAGGAGGCCGCCCAGGTCGACGCGATCGGTCGCTCCCAGGCCGCGCAGCTCGGGAACCTCGACAACGACCGGATCCCGCCGTCCAACCAGTAGCAGCAGCACGCCCCTGACCCGTCCTGCCGGACGGGCGGGTGAGATGCCCGACGACGGCGCGCGCCGACGTCGGGCATCTCGCGTCTGCGGGCGGGAGCCGGAGTGTGACGGAGCACCCTCTCCACGCACTGGCTGGCACCCGGTAAGATAGCCGTGCCCGGACGACGGCGCGCGCGTGCTCTGCGCGGGCGGCGCCCGTCTGCTGGCCACCAACTCCGGGGCGGAAACCTCCGTCGCTCGCTCCTCTCCCGAAATGAGTTCTGTATGTCTGTGCGCTCTGACCTGCGCAACGTGGCGATCGTCGCCCACGTCGACCACGGCAAGACGACCCTGGTCGACGCGATGCTGCACCAGTCCGGCGCGTTCGGCGCGCACGCGCACGTCGACGAGCGGGCCATGGACTCCGGTGACCTGGAGCGCGAGAAGGGCATCACGATCCTCGCGAAGAACACCGCCGTGCGCTACGCCGGTCCGGCGGCCGCCGCGGCGGGGCACCCCGAGGGCATCACGATCAACGTGATCGACACCCCGGGCCACGCCGACTTCGGTGGCGAGGTCGAGCGCGGCCTGTCCATGGTCGACGGCGTCGTGCTCCTGGTCGACGCGTCCGAGGGCCCGCTGCCCCAGACGCGCTTCGTGCTGCGCAAGGCGCTCGCCGCGAAGCTGCCCGTCATCATCGTGGTCAACAAGGTCGACCGCCCCGACGCCCGCATCACCGAGGTCGTCGCCGAGGCCACCGACCTGCTGCTGGGCCTCGCGGGCGACCTCGCGGACGAGGTCCCCGACCTCGACCTCGACGCGATCCTCGACGTGCCCGTCGTGTACGCGGCCGCCAAGCTGCGCCGCGCCTCCAAGAACCAGCCCGCGGACGGCGGCGTCCCGGACTCCGAGGACCTCGAGCCGCTGTTCGAGACCATCCTCGAGAAGATCCCCGCGCCGACGTACGAGGAGGGCGCGCCCCTCCAGGCTCACGTCACCAACCTCGACGCGTCGCCGTTCCTGGGTCGCCTCGCGCTGCTGCGCATCTTCAACGGCACCATCCACAAGGGCCAGACGGTCGCCTGGGCGCGTCACGACGGCACCATGCAGAACGTCAAGATCACCGAGCTCCTCGAGACCAAGGCGCTCGACCGCGTGCCGACCGACTCGGCGGGCCCCGGTGACATCGTCGCCGTCGCCGGCATCGAGAACATCACGATCGGCGAGACCCTCACGGACCCCGACGACCCGCGGCCGCTGCCGCTCATCACGGTCGACGACCCGGCGATCTCGATGACGATCGGTATCAACACCTCCCCGCTCGCGGGCAAGGGCGGCAAGGGCCACAAGGTCACGGCCCGCCAGGTCAAGGACCGTCTCGACAAGGAGCTCATCGGCAACGTGTCGCTGCGCGTCCTGCCGACCGAGCGTCCCGACGCCTGGGAGGTCCAGGGCCGTGGCGAGCTCGCGCTCGCCATCCTCGTCGAGCAGATGCGCCGCGAGGGCTTCGAGCTGACCGTGGGCAAGCCGCAGGTCGTCACCAAGGTCATCGACGGCAAGCGCCACGAGCCCATGGAGCGCATGACGATCGACGTGCCCGAGGAGTACCTGGGCAACGTCACGCAGCTCCTCGCGCAGCGCAAGGGCCGCATGGAGACCATGTCGAACCACGGCACGGGCTGGGTCCGCATGGAGTTCGTCGTCCCGGCACGTGGCCTCATCGGCTTCCGCACGCGCTTCCTCACGGACACGCGCGGCACGGGCATCGCGTCCTCGATCGCCGAGGGCTACGAGCCGTGGGCCGGCCCGATCGAGACCCGCGTCAACGGTTCGCTCGTCGCGGACCGTGCCGGTGTGGTGACGCCGTTCGCGATGATCAACCTGCAGGAGCGCGGCTCCTTCTTCGTCGACCCCACGCAGGAGGTCTACGAGGGCATGATCGTCGGCGAGAACTCGCGCAACGAGGACATGGACGTCAACATCACCAAGGAGAAGAAGCTCACGAACATGCGTGCGGCTTCCTCCGACACGTTCGAGAACCTCACGCCTCCGAAGCACCTCACGCTCGAGGAGTCGCTCGAGTTCGCCCGCGAGGACGAGTGCGTCGAGGTCACCCCCGAGGTCGTGCGCATCCGCAAGGTCATCCTCGACCAGACGGAGCGCGCCCGCGCCTTCTCCCGCGCGAAGAAGTCCTGACCGCGTCAGGTCGGTACTCCCGCTGAGCACGCAGCCCGTGCCGCCGGTCCTCGTGACCGGCGGTGCGGGCTCCGCTCTACCTGCACCTCTGGAGGACGAATGAGGCTCGAGCCGGTCCAGCCCCGCGGTGGGCTGCTCGCCGTGCACGCCCACCCCGACGACGAGACCCTCGCGACCGGTGCGCTCCTGGCGACCTGGGCGGCGGCGGGGGAGCCCGTGACGCTCGTGACGTGCACGCGCGGCGAGCAGGGTGAGGTCATCGGTGCCGGGCTCGCGCACCTCGAGGGGGACGGACCTGCCCTGGCCGCGCACCGTGAGCAGGAGCTCTCGGCGGCGCTGACGAGCCTGGGGGTCACCGACCACCTCTTCCTGGACCAGGTCCCGCTGGACCCTGCGCCCGGTGCGGCGGACGACGTCGTCGGCGTGCGCTACCGCGACTCCGGCATGGCCTGGGCTGCACCGGGCATCGCGCGGGCCGCCGCCGAGGCAGACCTCCCGGACGGGGCGCTCGTGGGGGCACCGCTCGACGAGGCGGCGGGCAGGCTCGCCCGGGTGCTGCGCGACCGCCGGCCGCGCGTCGTCGTGACGTACGAGCCCTCGGGGGGCTACGGGCACCCGGACCACGTCCGGGCGCACGAGATCGCGGTCCGCGCGATCGAGCTCGCCGCCCGCACGGGCCCGCAGCCACGGCCCGACGGCGTCGTGCCCGCGGGAGCGCGGGCGTCGCTGGGCGAGGGTGCGGGCGAGCAGGGGCCCGAGCTGTGGCAGTCCGTGGTGCCCGCCGAGGTGGCACGTGCCGCCCGTCGCGAGCTGCCCGACCTGCCGGGAGTGCGCGCCCTGCTCGCCGAGCACCCCGAGGTCTCGCTGCCGGACCCGGACGAGGAGCTGCCGCCCGTCGCCAAGACCGGACTGACGGACGTCGTGGTGGTCGAGGTGGCCCCCGTGCTCGACGCCGTGGTCGGCGCCCTGCGTGCGCACGCGACGCAGGTCCAGCACGTCGGGACGACGACCTCGCTCGGCGACGGGACGACCGGCAACGGGCCGCCGGGCGCGACGCCCGGCGGGGTGCTCGGGTGGTACGCACTGAGCAACGACGTCCTTGCTGCCCTCCCTTCACGTGAGTTCTACACCGTGACCCCGGACTCTGCGGGAGGCCCTCGCAGGTTCACGGGAAATGATCAGACAGGACCAGTAGCGTGGACACAGTGAAGAAGACCGGAGCCCGCACGATCGGACGCGCGCTGCTGTGCGTGGTCCTCGGACTCGTGGTGGGCGCCGTCGGGACCGTGATGCACCGGGTCGTCGTGACCGACCACCTGCTTCCCGTGGGGATCGTCGTCGCACTGCTCGCCGTGCTCGCCGGTGGGACGCTCGCGCGTGCCTGGGCCGGGTACGCCGGCCTGGTCGGCTATGCGCTCGGCTGGGTCGTGGCGGTGCAGGTCCTCGCGTCGGACGGACCGGGGGGAGATCTCCTGGTGCCGAACCAGAGCGTCGGGCTCGTCTGGGTCTACGGCGGCATGGCCGTCGTCGCGGTCGCCGCGTTCCTCCCGTGGTCCTGGTTCAGCGACCAGCCCGTGAGGCGGGCGCCGGAAGTCGGGACGAACCCCGAGACGCACACCGGTTCTTCACCGACGCCGACCGGACGGTTCGGTACAGACGCATAGAATTGCCCCTCGCGGGCAGTCCGCACCCCTCCTTCGTCGCGGCTCCTCTGCCGCGCACCAGATCATCACGGAGACAGTCGATGGGCCACCCGACCGAGCGTGAGAACGCGCAGGAACCGACCACGACCGACGAGGTCTCGACGCCGCCGCAGCCGACCCCGGAAACACCCCTCGAGGATGACGCCACGCCGGCCGAGGGCGTGCCGACGGTCGCAGACGAGGCACCCACGCCGGACCGCGCGAGCGGTGCCGCTGCGCCGGTGGACGCCGAGGAGCCGAGCGCGTCGAGCGCCGTGACGCCGGTCGAGTCTGCCGAGCCTGTTGCGTCGAACGAGCCGAGCGCGGCGACGCCGGTCGAGTCTGCCGAGCCTGTTGCGTCGGACGAGCCGAGCGCGGCGACGCCGGTCGAGCCTGTTGCGTCGAACGAGCCGAGCGCCGTGACGCCGGTCGAGTCTGCTGCGCCTGTCGCGCAGAGCGCTGTGACGCCGGTCGAGTCCGCCGAGCCTGTTGCGTCGAACGAGCCGAGCGCGGCGACGCCGGTCGAGTCCGCCGAGCCTGTTGCGTCGAACGAGCCGAGCGCGGCGACGACGGTCGAGTCCGCCGAGCCCGCCGAGCCCGTCGCGCCGAGCGTGGCGACGCCCGCCGAGCCTGTCGCGCCGAGCGCGGTGACGCCCGCCGAGCCTGTCGCGCAGAGCGCGGTGACGCCGGTCGAGTCCACCGAGCCCGCCGAGTCCACCGAACCTGTCGCGCCGAGCGCGGCGACGCCCGCCGAGCCTGTCGCGCCGAGCGCGGTGACGCCCGCCGAGCCTGTCGCGCCGAGCGCGGTGACGCCCGCCGAGCCTGTCGCGCCGAGCGCGGTGACGCCCGCCGAGCCCGCCGCGCCGAGCTCGCCGGCCCCCGCCGAGGATGCTGCCGCGAGCGACGCCTCGCCGACGTCGCCTGCCGAGGCGCGTCACCCGTCGTTCGACGACGACGACGTGCCGTACTCGCCGCGTGTCTTCGCCTTCGAGCAGCCGGTCCCCGTCCCGGTGGTGCCCACCGCGGCCCGGCCCGCCGACGAGGCCACCGGACCTGCTGCAACGGCTCCGGTCCAGGCGCAGCCTGCCGAGCCCGCGAGGTCCGAGTCCTCGACCCCCGGAGCGGACTCGCAGGCCACGCAGGTCATGCCGCCGGTCGAGCCGGTCGCGGCCGCGAGCGCGTCCTCTGAGCCGTCCTTCGCTCCGGCGGCGTCGGCGTGGACGAACGCGGCGACGTCGGGAGCGGCGACGACCGCCCAGGGCGTGCCCGACGCCACGCCTGCGCCGGCTCCTCCCACCCGTCCCACGCTCGCCTCGGCGTTCACGCCGGTCGGTGCCTCGACGCCCTCGACCGCGTCCTCGACCGCTCCCTCTTCCGGCGGGCCGTCGGACGGCGGGTCCCCCCTCGACGGCTTCTCGGGCGACAAGGCCCCCAGCCGCCTGCCGAAGGTCGCCCTGTGGGCGGGGGTCGGGGTCCTCGTGCTCGGCGGCCTCTACACGGGGGCGCAGTGGTTCTACTCCGACAAGGTGCCGCCCTCGACGACGGTGGCGGGGGTGGACATCGGCGGGCTCGACGAGCAGGCGGCGGTCGCTGCCCTCGAGAAGGGGCTCGGGGGACGCGCCGCGGAGCCGATCACGCTCGAGGCCGCCGGCTCGACGACCACGCTCGACCCTGCGGCGGCGGGACTCGCGTTCGACGCGCAGGCGACGGCCGACGAGCTCACGTCCTTCTCGATGAGCCCCGCCCAGCTCTGGAAGCACGTCTTCGGAGGCGGTGAGGAGGAGCCCGTCACGACGACCGACCCGGCGAAGCTCGAGGCACAGGTCGCCGAGCTCAAGGCGCGTCTCACCGTCGAGCCGGTCGACGGGAACGTCGTCTTCACGGACGGCAAGCCCGTCGCGACCCTGGCCCAGGACGGCGCGTCGATCATCGAGGACGAGTCGATCGAGATCATCAGCACGTCGTGGCTGACGTCCTCGGAGCCGCTCGAGCTCCCAACGACCCCCCAGGCTCCGGACATCACGCAGGAGGAGACCGACGCGGCGCTCGCCCAGGCCGAGTCCGTGGTCTCCGCACCGGTCACGGTCGCGGTCGGCGGGCAGCAGGCCGAGCTCACGCCGGACGTCCTCGTGTCGGCCGCTTCGTTCAACGCGGTCGAGGGCTCGCTCCAGCTCGCGTTCGACGGCGCGACCCTGCTCGAGGCGGTCGTCGACCGTACGGACGACCTGCTCAACGAGGCCGCGGACGCGAAGTTCGTGTTCGTCGACGGCGCCCCCGCCATCGAGGGCGGCGCACCGGGGACGACGATCGACCCTGCTGCCCTGAGCTCGGCCGTCTCGACGGCCGCTCTGGGCACGGACCGCACCGCAGCCGTCGAGCTCGTCGAGTCCGACCCCGAGCAGTCGGTCGCCGCTCTCGAGGCGCTCGGCGTCAAGGAGAAGATCTCCGAGTTCTCGACGCCTCTGACCAACGACTCCTTGCGCACCGAGAACCTGCGGGTCGGGGCGAGCAAGGTCAACGGGACCCTGGTCAAGCCCGGGGAGACGTTCTCCCTGATCGAGACGCTGTCGCCCATCACGACCGCGGGGGGCTACCACTCCTCGGGCATCGTGCAGGACGGCAAGCACGTCGAGGGGATCGGTGGCGGTCTCTCGCAGATGGCGACCACGACCTACAACGCGGGGTTCTTCGCGGGGCTCGAGGACGTCGAGCACCGGCAGCACAGCTACTGGTTCAGCCGCTACCCGGCCGGACGCGAAGCGACCATCTTCGTCGGGTCGATCGACATGAAGTTCAAGAACGACACCCCGTACGGCGTGCTCATGCAGTCGTGGGTCGGGGGCGGCAAGCTGCACGTCGCGATCTGGAGCACCAAGTACTACGAGGTGCAGACGACCGAGGGCGAGATGCGCAACGTCGTCCAGCCGACCACGGTGACGCACTCCGGAGCGGACTGCGTGCCGCAGCCCAAGGGCAACCCCGGGTTCACCATCACGACGCCCCGCAAGGTGCTGCTCAACGGGGAGGTCGTCAAAGACGAGAAGGACACGTGGACGTACAAGCCTGACAACCAGGTGGTCTGCGAACCCTGACGTCCACCGGGGCGTGCCACCGAACTGGCGGGCCGACGGGGACGGTGTTTCGCGGTCTTCGCAGAGCGGGCCGGGACCCTCGGGTCCCGGCCCGCTCGGTCGTCCCACGGCCTGCGCGTGCGCGTCCCAGGGGTCGTGCGCTCCGGGCTGGGGGACCGGTCCCGTGGATAGACTGCTCGGCGGACGCTGACAGGCGCCGCGTGCGCGCGGCCACCGCGAGAGGCAGGGCGAGGACACTCGATGCTCGGACGTAGTGAACGCGAGTCGGGGGCCCACGCACGGCTCGCCGCACAGATCGCGAAGTGGCACGGTGCGGACGGCTGGCCTGCGGGGACGGGCGCGGACGACCTGCTGGACCTGGGGTCGACCTCGACCACGCTCGCCACCGTCGCGAGCATCGACGACCTGGCCGCGGTGGTGCACATCGGCCACCCGGCCCAGCCGTCCCACGACCTCGAGCGGGCCCTGCTGGCTGCTTCGCCGTCGCTGGTCATCACCTCGGCGGTCGCGGTTCCCGCCCAGTGGGTGTGGGCCGGCCGCCCGGGCAAGTCCACGGGGAGCGTCGTCGTCGACGAGGCGGGCATGCGCGACTGCCGGCACGTCCTGCGGACCCTGGGGGCCAACCCCCGGCTGGTCCCGTCGCGCACCGCGCTCGACGAGCGGATCGCGCTCGCCGGCCCGGACGGCACGCTCGTGGTCGAGCGCTCGGAGATCCCTGACGGCTGGGAGGAGATCCCCGGCTCCGCTCGGCTGAGCGAGGGCGCACCGATCTGGTACGGGCTGGTCGAGGCCCGCCGTCCTGCCCCGGAGTTCGAGGGCGAGGCGCAGGTCTGGTTCGCGTTCGGCCCGCGCGCCGACCACCGTGGGTCGCTCCAGCAGACCTTGTCGGTCATCGCGCAGAGCGGGATCGACATGCAGCACCTGCGCAGCCACCGCTCGTCCGCGGGGCCGCACATCTTCTTCTCGTCGTTCTCGTGCCCTGACGCGTCGGTCCTGACGGGACTCATCGCCGAGCTGGCCTCGCGCGACGTCGCCCACCGGGTGCTCGCGGTCCTCCCGGGGCGGGACTTCGTCCCCGGTCCGGACGCGCTGGCGCCGCAGTGGGCACCGGGGTACGCGGGCTCGTGAGCAGGGTCGCCTACCTCGGGCCGGAGGGGACGTTCACGCACCAGGCCGCGGTCCGCTGGGTGCGGGCACAGGCGCGGCAGGACGCAGGCCCGACGACGTCCCCCACGTCGGGCGCCGCGGCCGCCCCCGGCCGGGACGGGGAGGTGGAGGTGGACCTCGTCGCCGCGCAGACCGTCGGAGACGTCTATGCGGGGGTCGCCTCGGGTGCGTACGACCACGGGATCGTGGCGATCGAGAACTCGGTCGAGGGCTACGTGGTCCCTTCGCTCGACGCGATCGTCGGCAGCGAGGACGTCGTGGCGATCGACGAGGTGGTCCTGGAGATCACGTTCGACGCGTTCGTCCGTCCGGGGCACGGCGACCTGACCGAGGTCACCGCCCACCCGCACGGCCTGGCCCAGTGCCAGGACTTCGTGGCGAGGTCGGGCGCGGTCCCGGTGCCCTCGTCGTCCAACGCGGCGGCGTGCCGCGACGCGTCCCCTCACCAGATCGCCCTCGGGCCGCCCATCTGCGGCGAGCTCTACGGGCTCGACGTGCTCGAGGCCGGGGTCGAGGACTTCCACGGTGCGCGGACGCGGTTCCTGACGATCGTCCGGCGCGACCGGGCCCGGGCCGCGCTCGCAACCGCGCAGGAGGGGGCTCCTGCGCAGTGGCGCACCATGCTTGCTCTGACTCCTCACGTGACCGGGCCGGGGGTCCTCGCGAGGATCACGCGCGCGTTCGGGGCGGGTGGGGTCAACCTGTCGAGCCTCATCACGCGTCCGCTCAAGGCGCTCGAGGGCCGGTACGTGTTCGTCGTGACGGTCGATGCCGCGCCGTGGGAGCCCGCGGTGCGGGACGTGCTCGAGGGTCTGCTCGCTGCGGGCGACTCCGTGAAGACGCTGGGGGTCTTCCCCGCCCGGGGCGAGCTCGACGAGGCGCTGTCCTCCGACCACGTGCCCGTGGGATCGGTGCGCGCCGGGGCCTCGCCCGAGGAGCTCGACCGGGGGCTGCTGTGGGCCTGAGGGCGACGGCGGTCGAGGTGGGGGTGACGGCCGGCGAGGGCCGTCCGACCGTCGCCGTCCTGGGGCTGGGCCTCATCGGGGGGTCGCTGGCACGTCGGTTGCTCGCGCAGGGGCTGGACGTCACGGGGTTCGACTCGTCGGCCGCGACCCGTGCCGAGGCGGCGACGGCCGGGATCGTCGTGGCGGAGGACGTCGAGTCCTTGTGCGCTGCCGCCCCGGACGTCCTGGTCCTCGCGGTCCCGTTGCGGGCCATGCGCCCCGTGGCCACCGAGGTAGCCCGGTTCCTGCCGGCCTCGACCCTCGTCACGGACGTCGGGTCGGTCAAGGGGCCGGTGCGCGACGTCCTGGTCGGGTGCGGCCTGGGCGACCGCTACGTCGGCGCGCACCCCATGGCAGGGACCGAGCAGTCGGGGTTCGCGTCGTCGTCGGCGGAGCTGCTGGACGGTGCGAGGTGGGCCGTCACGGTCACCGACGGCACCCGTCCGGAGCAGCTCGCCGCGCTGCTCTCGCTCGTGACGGGGCCCGCCGGAGGGTGCGCCTACGTGCTGACCGACGACGTCCACGACGAGGCGGCCGCACTGGTGAGCCACGTCCCGCACGCGTTCGCGATCGAGCTGCTCAACCTGGTCTCCGCCGCACCCGTCAGGGACGTCGCGCTCGCGCTGGCCGCGGGGAGCTTCAGGGACGGCACCAGGGTGGGCCGGACGGATCCTCGACGGACCGAGGCCATGCTCGCGGAGAACGCGGGGTGGGTGGCCCCTGCGCTGCGGCTCGCCGCTCGCGACCTCGAGGCCCTCGCCACGGCCCTCGAGGCCAACGCCTCGACCGCGGAGTTCTTCGACCGGGCGGACGACGTCCGGGCGACCTGGCGACCGCACGACGCGGCCGTCGCGCGGCTGGGTCGGGCGGCGTCGCAGACAGCGACGACCGTCTCCGGCCACGGGGGAGAGGGCGCGGTCGAGCGGCTGTCCGTCGATCTCGCGGACGCCGGATGGCGCTCCGAGCTGATCGACCTCTGTCTCGCGGGGTGGGCGGTCGTCGCGGTGCGGGGGACCGTGCTCGAGCTGGGCGGGGCGGCGTCCGGGGCGTAGCCCACTGGCCGGCGCCGGGCCGCGGCCACGGTCACTCCCTCGCCGGGACCTCGTGCCGTGCGACGGGTCGCCGCTCGCGTCGAGCCGTCGCGCACGTGTCGGAGGTCCGTGGAACCGTGGGTGTCATGGAGATCACACGGATTCAGCCTGCCGGGCTCGTCGTGAGCCCGGCGTTCAGCCATGTCGCGATCGTGCCCGCGGGTGCCGCGACCATCTACGTCGGGGGCCAGAACGGCGTCGACGAGACCGGCGCGGTCGTCTCGCAGGACGTCGCCGAGCAGTCGGTCCGGACGATCGACAACGTGGTCGTCGCGCTCGAGGCGGCGGGGGCCACCCTGGCCGACGTCGTGCAGTGGACGGTCCTGCTGGTCGAGGACGCGGACCTCGGCGCGGCGTACGGCGCGATCGCGCCACGGCTCGCCGGACCGGGCGTCCCACCGCTCGTCACGGCGGCCCGCGTCGCCGGGCTGGGGGTCCCCGGGGCCCTGATCGAGGTGAGCGCGATCGCCGCGATCGCGCCTGCCTGAGGCGGTCAGTCGACCGGTCGGCGCGGCAGGCGGCGTGGCGGTCGGGGCGGGATGCGCTTGGCGGCCACGACGTCGGCGGCGGGGATCGTCACCTCGACCGACTCGCGGGACCCGCCCGCGTCGGTCCGCAGCGTGATCGACTCGCCGGGAGCGACCGCCAGCACGATCCCGATCACGTCGGTGACCGACTTCCCGCGCTCGCCGCCCGCGTCGTCGCGCGTCGCCAGGGCCTCGGCCTCGGTCAGTCGCCGCCGGACCACGACGCGCGTACCCACGGGCCAGGTCGACCACGCCTCGAGCGCCGGGCGTGGGGTCGGGGAACTGGTGCTGCTCATGCTCTCCTCGTCCGCCGATGGCCGGGATGCCCGGCTCCTGAGCGATACTAGGGGGAAGTGCTCGGTGCAGCAGGTGAAAGGGACCTCCGACGTGACGTACGTGATTGCTCAGCCTTGTGTGGACGTGAAGGACAAGGCGTGCATCGAGGAGTGTCCGGTGGACTGCATCTACGAGGGCAAGCGGTCGTTGTACATCCATCCTGACGAGTGCGTGGACTGTGGTGCGTGCGAGCCGGTGTGTCCGGTGGAGGCGATCTACTACGAGGACGACGTGCCGTCGGAGTGGAGCGACTACTACCGGGCGAACGTGGAGTTCTTCGACGACCTGGGGTCGCCGGGTGGTGCGGCGAAGATGGGCATGATCGACAAGGACGACCCGATGATCGCGGCCCTGGCCCCGCAGGCCTGAACGGCATGGGATTCGCCGACCTGGGAGGCCTCGCCTACCCGTGGGACTCGCTCACGCCCTTCGCCGAACGTGCTCGCGCGCACCCGCGGGGCCTCGTCGACCTGTCGATCGGTACGCCGGTCGACCCGACCCCTGCCGTCGTGCGCGACGCTCTCGCGGCGGCCGGCGACGCGCACGGCTACCCGACCACGCACGGGACGCCCGTCCTGCGCGAGGCCGTCGTCGACTGGTTCGCGCGTCGCCGCGGCGTGCCCGGCCTTGACCCGGACGCGGTCCTGCCCACCGTCGGCTCCAAGGAGCTCGTGGGCCTGCTGCCCTCGCTCCTGAGGCTCGGCCCGGGGGACGTCGTCGTGCACCCGGCCACTGCCTACCCCACGTACGACGTGGGGGCTCGCCTGGCGGGGGCCACGCCCCTCGCGACCGACCGGGTCGAGGACTGGGCCGGCCGCGGCGACGTGCGGCTCGTGTGGGTCAACTCGCCAGGGAACCCGACGGGCGAGGTCCTGGGGGTCGAGGAGCTGGCACGGATCGTCGCGGCCGCCCGGGAGATCGGTGCGCTCGTCGTGAGCGACGAGTGCTACGCCGAGCTCGCGTGGGCCGAGCCGTTCGCGACCGAGGGGGTGCCGAGCATCCTCGACCCGAGGGTGAGCGGCGGGTCCACGCACGGGTTGCTGGCGGCCTACTCGTTGTCCAAGCAGTCGAACCTGGCGGGGTACCGCGCGGCCTTCGTCGCAGGTGACCCCGCGGTGGTCGCGGACCTGCTGACGACGCGCAAGCACCTGGGCATGATCGTGCCGGCGCCGGTCCAGGCGGCCATGGTCGCGGCCCTGTCGGACGACGCGCACGTCGCGGCGCAGCGTGAGGTGTACCGGCGCCGGCGGGACGTGCTCCTGCCCGCGCTCGGGGAGGTCGGGCTGCAGGTCGACGGCTCGCAGGCCGGGCTGTACCTGTGGTCGCGCCCTGCCGGCGCGGCCGACGGTGAGGACTGCTGGCGGACCGTGGGGGACCTCGCGGACCTGGGCATCCTGGTGGGCCCGGGCGCGTTCTACGGCCCTGCGGCGGCGGGGCACGTCCGCGTGGCGCTCACCGCGACCGACGAGAGGGTGCACGAGGCCGCGGCCCGACTGTCCGGGGCATGAGCGCCGGGAGTTTGTTGGGCTAATCACTCCCCGTTCTCGCCTGTGACCCGCATCACACCCGCGTGACGGTTTCGTGACCGTTCCAGATTGGTCACGTGTGGGTGAAGCGAGTACCGTCGACCCAGGCCAACGCTGTCCGACACTTCGGTCTTCGAACATCCTGGGCCGGACAGGTGGCGATCTCGCAGCGACACCACGGAAGACACGCGCAGCCACCCGCAGGGGGAGCGGCAGCGCGCAAGGAAGGAAGACATGACCACCACCCAGCAGGCGACAGTTCGGCTCGTCGTCAACGAATCGAGCCAGGACCTGCCCGTGGTCGCAGCGACCGAGGGCAACGACGGCATCGTCGTCTCCTCCTTGCTGAAGTCGACCGGGCTCGTCACCGTGGACCCCGGGTTCATGAACACCGCCTCGTGCGAGTCGGAGATCACCTACATCGACGGTGACGCGGGGATCCTGCGCTACCGCGGGTACCCGATCGACGAGCTCGCGGAGAAGTCGACGTTCCTCGAGGTCGCGTACCTCCTGATCCACGGCGAGCTGCCGGACGGCCCCACGCTCGACGCGTTCGTCGAGCGGGTCAACCGCCACACCCTGGTGCACGAGGACTTCCGGACGTTCATGGGGACCTTCCCCCGCAACGCGCACCCCATGGCGGTGCTCTCGTCCGCGATCAACGCGCTGTCGACGTTCTACCCCGAGTCGCTCGACCCGTTCGACGACGACACGGTCGAGCTCGCGACGGTCCTGCTCCTCGCCAAGACGCGCACCATCACGTCCTACCTGCACCGTCGCGCCGTGGGCGAGCCGCTGCTCTACCCGGACTACTCGCGCGGCTACGTCGACGACTTCCTGCGCATGACGTTCGCGACGCCCTACGAGAAGTACGAGTCCGACCCCACCGTCGTCGACGCGCTCGACAAGCTCCTCATCCTGCACGCGGACCACGAGCAGAACTGCTCGACCTCGACCGTGCGCGTCGTGGGCTCGAGCCACGCGAACCTGTACGCCTCCGTCGCGGCCGGCGTCAACGCGCTCTCGGGCCCGCTGCACGGCGGTGCCAACGAGGCCGTCCTGTCGATGCTGGACAAGATCCAGAACAGCGACTTCGACGTCGACACCTTCATGAAGAAGGTCAAGAACAAGGAGGACGGCGTCCGCCTCATGGGGTTCGGGCACCGGGTCTACAAGAACTACGACCCGCGTGCTGCGATCGTCAAGGCCAAGGCCGACGCGGTGCTCTCGACGCTCGGCAAGAAGGACGAGCTGCTCGACATCGCGCTGCGTCTCGAGGAGATCGCGCTCAACGACGACTACTTCATCGAGCGCAAGCTGTACCCCAACGTCGACTTCTACACGGGCCTGATCTACAAGGCCATGGGCTTCTCGCCGGCGATGTTCACCCCGCTGTTCGCCCTGGGCCGCATGCCCGGGTGGATCGCGCAGTGGCGCGAGATGATGAAGGACCCGCAGACCAAGATCGGGCGCCCGCGCCAGGTCTACACGGGCGCTACCGAGCGTTCGTACCTGCCGGTCGAGGGCCGCTGACCGCTCGCCTCCCATGCCCGACGGCGCCTCGCACCTCACGGTGCGGGGCGCCGTCCGCGTCGAGGGACCCGGGCGACCGGAGCCCCCGACGGTGGCCCGGGCTCAGGGCCAGGGTTCAGGACTCGTCGACCGTGGCGACCGTGAGGCGGACCTGGCCCGCCCGGGGGTGCGGCACGTCCTCGGTCGCCTCGGTGACCGACCACTCGGGGGACTCCCGCGACCACGTCCGGTCGCCCACGTCGACCTGGAGGACGTCCGTGGCGTCGGCGCTCGCGACGGCCCACTGCGCGACCGCCCAGGCGGCTCGTCCGCTCACCGACGGGTCTCCCGAGAGGGACGACGTCTCGACGGTCACCGTCGCCCCGTCGACCGTGACGGGGAGAGGGCCGAGGTCCCGCTCGATCCGGACCTCGACGTCCGCGACCGACTGCTCGGTGCTCACGAGCGTCTCGGGGTCCACGGGGGCGAGGTCGCAGGTCAACGTCCCCTCCGAGTTCCCCGTGAGGGCCGAGGCCCAGGCGCGCGAGCGGGACTCGTGCTGCGCGTACGCGTCGGGGAAGCCCGACCTCTGGACGGCCTGGGCGGCGACCGTCACCGGGAGCTCGGTGTACCCGTCGACCTTGTCGAGGCCGTCGTAGAAGGCCTTCGTCGAGTAGACGGGGTCCATGATCTCCTCGATCGAGCCCCAGCCCTGCGACGGGCGCTGCTGGAACAGGCCCACCGAGTCGCGGTCGCCGTAGTCGATGTTGATCAGGCGTGACTCCTGCAGGGCCGTGGCGAGGCCGATGGTCGCCGCGCGTGCGGGCATCCCTCGTCGCACCGTGGTGATGGCGATGAGCGCGGCGTTGTCGGACTGCGCGGGCGACAGGTGCCAGGCCTGCCCGTCGGCCGTGGCCGCGCACCTCTCGGCGACCGGGCTGTGGTCGTCGAGCCGGTTGAGGGCGACGACCACCCCTGTCGTCGCGACGGCGAGCACCGCGACGACCGTGACGGCCAACCGCAGGGGACGACGTCGCCGCCGGGAGCGACGCTGCTCGCGCGAGCCCGACGGCGGGACGCCCGGCCCGCCAGCGGTCGAGACGTCCCGCGGGCCCGATGGCTCGAAGGGGGAGGTCATGTCAGTTGGCGTGCAGGGCGGCGTTGAGCTCGATGCCGACACCCGTCCGGGACACGGCCTCGACGCCACCCGTGAGGGAGTTGCGGCGGAAGAGGAGGTTGTCCTGGCCCGACAGGTCGCGCGCCTTGACCACGACCGGTGCGCCGTCGGGACCGCTGCGACCGACGAGCGTCACCTTGGTCCCCGCGGTCACGTAGAGGCCGGACTCGACGACGCAGTCGTCGCCGAGGGGGATGCCCAGCCCGGCGTTGGCGCCGAGCAGCGAGCGCTGGCCGATCGAGATGACCTCGCGGCCGCCGCCCGACAGCGTGCCCATGATGGACGCGCCGCCGCCGATGTCCGACCCGTCACCCACGACGACCCCCGCCGAGATGCGGCCCTCGACCATCGAGGTCCCGAGCGTGCCGGCGTTGAAGTTGACGAAGCCCTCGTGCATGACCGTCGTGCCGGCCGCGAGGTGCGCACCCAGGCGGACGCGGTCGGCGTCGGCGATGCGCACGCCCGAGGGGACGACGTAGTCGACCATCCGGGGGAACTTGTCGACCCCGAGCACCTGGACGGGCTGACCGGTGGCCGCGCGCAGGCGCAGGCGCGTCTCCTCGAAGCCGTCGACCGCGCACGGTCCGTGGTTGGTCCACACGACGTTGGCCAGCGCGCCGAACACGCCGTCCAGGTTGAGGCCGTGGGGGGCCACGAGGCGGTGCGACAGGAGGTGCAGCCGCAGGTAGGCGTCGGCCGCGCCGACCGGGGCGGCGTCGAGGTCGATCACGGTGCGCACGGCCACGACGTCCACCCGGCGCGCGTCGTCGCGCTCCGTGAGGGCCTCGAGCGAGGCGGGGACGGTCTCGTCCGAGGGGGCCTCCCCGAGCGCGGGGGACGGGTACCAGACGTCGAGGACCGTGCCCTCGTCGGTCACGGTGGCGAGGCCGAAGGCCCAGGCGGTGCGGGGGCCGGGTGCGGCGCCGGTGGGGGTCGCTGAAGTCATGCCTTCACCCTATCCGTCACTCCCGTCCGGGCGGTGAACTGTCCGGGTAGGGTCTGCGTGTGACCAGCGACGAGACTCCCGACCTGACCTCCGACCAGAGTGCGCCGTCGACGTCGGCCCCGGCGACCCGGCTCGACCTCGACGGTGACCTGACCGCGCTCTTCCGCGCGGTGTGCGACGTGCCGTCCGTGAGCGGGGACGAGAAGGCCCTGGCCGACGCGATCGAGGCGGCGCTGCGACCGCTCGCGCACCTCGACGTCTCGCGCGACGGCAACGCGGTCGTCGCCCGCACGCACCTCGGGCGCTCGCGCCGGGTCGTGATCGCCGGGCACATCGACACGGTGCCGCTCACCGACCCGCCGAACCTCCCCACCCGTGTGGTCGGCGAGGGCGCGCAGGCCGAGGTCTGGGGGCGTGGGACGGTCGACATGAAGGGCGGTGTCGCGATCCAGCTCGCGCTCGCGGCCTCGCTCACGGCGCCCAACCAGGACGTGACCTGGGTCTTCTACGACCTCGAGGAGGTCGCGTCCGACCTCAACGGCCTGGGACGCCTCGCGCGCAACCACCCCGAGCTCCTCCAGGGCGACTTCGCGATCCTCGGCGAGCCCACGGCCGCGGGGATCGAGGGCGGCTGCAACGGGACCCTGCGGGTCGAGGTCCGCGTCCCCGGGGTCACGGCCCACTCGGCACGCGCCTGGATGGGCTCCAACGCGATCCACTCGGCGTCGGTCGTGCTCGACCGCCTCGCGGCCTACGAGCCCGCGTCGATCGAGGTCGAGGGCCTCGTCTACCGCGAGGGCATGAACGCGGTCGGCATCCGTGGCGGCATCGCGGGGAACGTCATCCCGGACGAGTGCGTGGTCACGGTCAACTACCGGTTCGCGCCCTCGCGCTCGCTGCCCGACGCCGAGGCGCACGTCCGCGACCTCTTCTCCGGTTTCGAGGTGGTCGTCACGGACGCCGCCCCGGGGGCGCGCCCCGGGCTCGACGACCCGTCCGCGGCGGACTTCGCCGCGACCGTGCTGGCCCTCACGGGTGGGGCACCCGCGCCCAAGTACGGCTGGACCGACGTCGCACGCTTCGCCGAGATGGGGATCCCGGCCGTGAACTTCGGTCCCGGCGACCCCGTGCTCGCGCACAAGGACGACGAGCGGTGCCCGGTCGGTCACCTCGCGCTGTGCCACGACGCGCTGCGCGCGTGGCTCACCCGCTGATCGTCCCCGCCACGGGTCCCGGGAACGCTTAGGCTCGGAAGCATGAGCGACGACGGAGTTCCCCAGGCAGGCACGGGCTACCGCAAGGGGCCGGTGCTGCTGCGGGGCAAGCAGATCCCGAAGCAGACCACCGACCAGCGCCTGCTCGACACCGCAGGCAGCGCCGACTGGGTCCACAGCGACCCGTGGCGCGTCATGCGGATCCAGAGCGAGTTCGTCGAGGGTTTCGGCGCGCTCGCCGAGGTCGGCCCCGCGGTGTCGGTCTTCGGGTCGGCGCGCACGCCCGCGGACCACCCGGACTACGCGCTCGCGGAGCAGGTCGGGCGGCTCCTCGCGGAGCGTGACCTCGCCGTCATCACGGGCGGCGGCCCCGGCGTGATGGAGGCCGCCAACAAGGGGGCCAACGAGGCGGGCGGCCTGTCCGTCGGCCTCGGGATCGAGCTGCCGTTCGAGCAGGGCATGAACAAGTACGTCAACCTCGGCGTGAACTTCCGGTACTTCTTCGCCCGCAAGACCATGTTCGTCAAGTACGCGCAGGGCTTCGTGGTCCTCCCGGGCGGGTTCGGCACGTTCGACGAGCTCTTCGAGGCGCTGACCCTGGTCCAGACGCACAAGGTCACCGAGTTCCCCATCGCGCTCGTCGACACCGAGTACTGGCAGGGCCTCATCGACTGGGCCCGGACGACCGTCGCCGGTCGCGGCATGATCAGCCCGCACGACCTCGACCTGCTGTACCTGACCGACGACCCCGCGGACGCCGTCGAGTACGTCTGCGAGCGGGGCGAGCAGCTCCGTGCGGAAGAGCTCGAGGCCGTCGTGGACACCGAGGTCGCGCAGCGGCGGGCGTCCGGCGACCGGTGAGCCACCCCGCCCGGCGGGAGGAGGGGGACCGGGAGACCGGGGCCCCCTCACCCGTCCCTGAGACGCCCGACGCCGGGGTGCCCGCGCAGAGCGCACCGCTCGTGCTGCGCGGGCGCGCGGTCGGGGTCGACGAGTCCGCGCCGGGGCGACCTGAGCGTCCCGTGGTCATGGCGATCGTCAACCGCACGACGGACTCGTTCTACGCCCCAGCCCGCCAGCTCGACGACGACGCCGCGCTCGATGCCGTCGCGCGCGCGTGGTCGGAGGGCGCCGCGATCGTCGACGTCGGGGGGGTGCGCGCCGGGACGGGACCGGAGGTCACCCCCGCGGAGGAGATCCGCCGCGTCGTGCCCTTCGTGGAACGGGTCCGTGCGGAGTTCCCCGACCTGCTCGTGAGCGTCGACACCTGGCGGGCCGACGTCGCCCGCGAGGCCGCGCTCGCCGGGGCGGACCTCATCAACGACACCTGGGCGGGGCACGACCCGCGGCTGGTCGAGGTCGCGGGCGAGATGGGCGTGGGCGTCGTGTGCTCGCACACGGGAGGCGCCGTGCCACGCACCGACCCGTACCGCGTCGCCTACCCCTCCGTGGCGAGCGGCGCCCGGGGCGGGGACCTCGGCGCGGCCGGGACCCCACCGCGGGACCCGCGCGACGCCGTCGTGCAGGACGTCGTGACGACCCTGGCGACGGCCGCCGCCCGAGCCGTCGCGTGCGGCGTGCCCGCGGCGTCGGTGCTCGTCGACCCGACCCACGACTTCGGCAAGAACACCTGGCACTCCCTGCACCTCGTGCGGCGCACGCAGGCGCTCGCGGGCCTCGGGTTCCCGCTGCTCATGGCGTTCTCGCGCAAGGACTTCGTCGGTGAGACGCTCGACCTGCCCGTCGACGAGCGGCTCGAGGGGACGCTCGCGGCCACCGCGGTCGCCGCGTGGCTCGGAGCCCGCGTCTTCCGCGCCCACGACGTCGCCGCGACGCGCCGGGTCCTGGAGACCGTCGCGGCGATCCGAGGAGACGCACCGCCGGCCCGCGCGCTGCGCGGCCTCGCATGAGCGCGGGTGACGAGGCCGGCGGGTCCGGAAAGGCCCTCGGACGTCGCGCCGAGGAGACCGGGACGGCGCCGTCGGCGGCGGTCGGTTCCCGGCGCCGACCCGCGGTGCTCGCCCCTCGACGGTGGCCGTGGGCGGTCCAGGTCCTGGCGGTCTACGCGGTGGCGAGGCTCGTGACCGCGCTGGTCCTCGTGGTCGTCTCGCGCTGGCAGGAGGCCAACCTCTGGACGGACGCGGCGCCGTCGTACACCGCGTGGACCGGGCGGATGTGGGACGCCTCGTGGTACCAGCAGATCGCGGACCACGGGTACCCGTCCGAGCTGCCCGTCGACGCCGACGGGAACGTGCAGCAGAACGTCTGGGCGTTCTACCCCCTCTTCCCGTTCCTCGTCCGCGCGGTGCAGCAGGTCACGGGACTGGGATGGGACGTCGTGGCTCCCACGGTCGCCCTGCTGTGCGGCGCCGGGGCCATGCTCGTCATCTACCGCCTGGTCGAGCGGGCAGGGCACCTGGCCGTCGAGCGGCGCCCCGGCCTGCCGCTCGCGACGGTCGCGCTCGTGAGCGCCTTCCCGTCGTCGGTCGTGCTGCAGGTCGCCTACACCGAGGCGCTCGCGCTGCTGCTGGTCGCGGGAGCCCTGTACCTGCTCTGGGCGCGGCGCTACGAGTGGGCCGGCCTCGTGATCCTGCTGCTCGGGTTCACGCGCGCGGTCGCGCTGCCGCTGGCCCTGGTCGTGGCATGGCACGCGGTCGTGCGGTACCGGGAGTGGAAGCGCGAGCGCGGCACGGCCGCCCCGGTCGCCCCGGTCGCCCCGGTCTCCCCGGTCGCCGCGGCGGGAGGGGGACGGGCGACGGGCGTCGAGCCCTCGGGCGGGCCACCGGTCCTGCCGCGGACGCGCGTGCCGTGGCGCGAGGTCGCCCGGGTCGGAGGGCTGTTCGTGGTGGCCGTGCTGAGCGGCCTGGTCTGGCAGGTCCTGTGCGGGATCGCCACGGGGCGCTCCGACGCGTACCTCCTCACCCAGGGCGCCTGGCGGGGGACCGGGCCCGTGGTGCCGTTCCTGCCGTGGGTCGACGTCTCGCGAGCGCTCTTCGGGACGGTCGGGCCGTGGGTCCTGGTGCTGGTCCTGGCGGCCGTGGCCGCCGTCGGCCTGAGCCCTGTGGCCCGGCGCCTGGGCCCCGAGCTCCAGGCCTGGCCCCTGGCGTACCTGGGCTACCTGGTCGCCGTGATCGAGCCGTGGACGAGCATCGTCAGGTTCCTGCTGCTGGCCTTCCCGCTCGGGGCAGTCACCCTCGGGTGGACCCGGTCGAGGTGGTGGTTCTGGGGCTGTCTGGCGGCCGGCGTGGCGGGGCAGGCGTGGTGGGTCTGGTCGCTCTGGCGGCTCACGCCGCCGAGCGGCTGGCCGCCCTAGCGCCTCCGTCGGCACGATCTGCGCATTTGCGGCCACGGCGTGTCGTATCGGTGAACTAGAATGGTACCTGGACGTCCTCTGGACGGTCGGCGCGGGAACGCGCCACCGCCCTGCCGGGACGTCGACCACAGCAGTACTGGACTACGGAATGGAGAGCCCACAATGGCTGCGATGAAGCCGCGTACGGGGGATGGCCCGCTCGAGGTCACCAAGGAAGGTCGCGGCATCGTCATGCGCGTCCCGCTCGAGGGTGGCGGTCGACTCGTGGTGGAGCTCAACGCGACCGAGGCCAGCGAGCTGGGCGAGGCTCTCCAAGCCGTCGTGGGCTGAGACACCTTGACCGCGCGCGCAGCCCAGGCAGCACAGCCAGTCCCCGACCTCCCGCCCGTGGGCGGCACTCCTCGACACCTCCCCGAGGTCGTCGAGGCACCGGGCACGGTCCTGGACTGTCCGTTCCTCACCGACGACGCGGTCGCCGCACTCGTGGTGGCCGTCGCTCCTCCCCTCGAGGAGGAGGACGGCCTCCAGCCGCGTGCAGGCACCGTGGACGCCACCGCCCGCTACGGGATCGACCTGGCCGAGCTGGCGGACCGCAGCGGGGGCACGGCCTTCCGCGGCGCGGCAGGCCAGGTCGCCACGGTCGACCTCCCTCGCACCCACGCGGGTTCGACGCACCACCTGCCGTGGGCAGGGCTGCCGTCCACGATCGTGCTGCTCGGGATCGGGGCGGGGACCGATCAGGACCTGCGTCGCGCCGGCGCGGCGCTGTCGGGTGCCACGCGTGGCCTCGAGCGGGTCGTGAGCGCGGTCACCGCGGACGCGTCCGCGACGGGCGTCCAGGCGTTCGTCGAGGGCTACCTCCTCGGTGCCTACCGCACCCCGCGCTTCGGGCGTCCTGCACCGGACCGCGGGGAGACGGCCGGCGCGTCCGACGCCCCGGCCGAGCAGCTCGTGCTCCTCGGCGAGAGCCGCGAGGCGCAGCTCCGGGCCGCGCACGTCGGGGCCACGGCGACCTGGCTCGTCCGTGACCTCGCGAACACGCCCTCCAACATCAAGGACCCCGCGTGGGTCGCCGAGCAGGCGACGACGCTGGCCGGGGCCGCCGGTCTGGCCGTCGAGGTCCTCGGTCCCAAGGAGCTCGAGGCCCAGGGGTTCGGCGCCCTCCTGGCCGTGGGCGCCGCGTCGGCCAGCCCGCCCCGCCTCGTGACGGTCACGTACGAGCCGGAGGAGGCCGGGCGGCACGTCGTCGTCGTCGGCAAGGGCATCACCTACGACACGGGCGGGCTCTCCATCAAGCCCCGTGAGGCCATGGTCCCCATGAAGACGGACATGGCGGGAGCCGCGGTGGCCCTGGCCGCCGTCCTCGCGGCGGCGGAGTCGGGGGTGCGGCACAAGGTCACGGCCGTCCTCCCCCTCGCGGAGAACCACTTCGGCGCAGACTCCTACCGGCCGGGCGACGTCCTGCACACCTACTCCGGCACGTCGGTCGAGATCGCGAACACGGACGCCGAGGGGCGCCTGGTGCTCGCGGACGCCCTCGGGTACGCGGTCGACCGCCTCGCACCGGACCTGCTGGTCGACGTCGCGACCCTGACGGGCGCGGCAAGCATCGGCCTCGGACGTGGCCACGCGGCGCTGTACGCCACGGACCCCGGTCTCGTGAGCGGCTTCGAGGCCGCGGCTGCCGTGACGGGTGAGCGGGTCTGGCACATGCCGCTCGTCGAGGACTACGGGAGCGCCCTGCGGTCCGAGGTCGCGGACCTGCGTCACGTCCCGCTCGAGGCGCGCGGCGGCGGCTCGATCACGGCAGCACTGTTCCTGCGCGAGTTCACGGGTGGGCTGCCGTGGGTCCACCTGGACATCGCGGGACCGGCGCGCGCCACGGCGTCACGGCACGAGGTCACCGAGGGGGCGACGGGCTACGGTGCCCGCCTCCTGCTGCAGTTCCTGCGCGACCTGGACTGAGGCCGACACGAGAGGGCCCCTCACCGAACCGGTGAGGGGCCCTCTCGTCGTCTGCGGCCGGTCCGGGGCGGACGAGCCCCGCTGCTACCGGCGCACGCCGAGCAGCAGCCCGTCGCCGCTCGGGATCAGTGCGGGCAGGACCCGCTCGTCCGATCGCAGGGACCGGCCGACCTCGCGGACGATCGCCGTGACCTCGTCACGACGGGCGGGGTCTGCCACGCGGTCGCCGACGAGCGCGCCGTCGACCGCGAGGATCCCGCCCGGGCGCAGGAGGCGCAGGGCCTGCTCGACGTACTCGGGGTAGCTGTGCCTGTCGGCCCCGACGAGCACGAGGTCGTACGCGCCGTCGGTGAGCCGCGGCAGCACGTCGCTCGCGCGGCCGGGGATGGTCCGGGTGCGCGTCGCGCGGATCCCCTCCTCGGCGAAGGCCTCCTTGGCGGCACGCTGGTGCTCGACCTCGACGTCGATCGTGGTCAGGACGCCGTCCTCGGGCATGCCGCGGAGCAGCCAGAGCGAGGCGACCCCGGTGCCGGTACCGATCTCGACGACGGCGCGCGCGGCGAGCGCAGCGGCGAGGGCCTGGAGGACGGCTCCCACGCCGGGCAGGACGGCGGGACAACCCAGCTCGGCGGCGCGCTCGCGAGCGCGCAGGAGGACGTCGTCCTCCGGCACGAACTCCTCGCAGTAGGTCCAGCTCGACGCCTTGGCGTTGGTCCGGCCGATGTCGGTGGTGATAGGGCCCTCCTGGTCTTGGGTGCCGCGCGTCCCCGGTGGCCCGGACGGACTGCCGGGGTGCGGTGGTTCCGCGCGGTGCAGGTGAGGCGATCGTACCTGTCGACGGGCCCGGAGGCGCTGGTTGGCGCGGTTCCGGGGGGAGGTTTCGTGCACGTCGTGTCGACGTCCGGGCGGGGGGCTGGAACCGATGGGGGCCGTGCGGCGTTGAGAGGGGACAATGGATCGTGTGAGCAGTGACGTGAGTGCCCAGCCCTGGACGCCCCCCTCGTGGGACCAGATCGTGCGGGAGCACTCCGCGCGCGTGTACCGGCTGGCGTACCGCCTGACCGGGAACCAGTACGACGCGGAGGACCTCACGCAGGAGACGTTCATCCGCGTGTTCCGCTCGCTGTCGAGCTACACGCCCGGGACGTTCGAGGGGTGGCTGCACCGCATCACGACCAACCTCTTCCTGGACCAGGTGCGACGCAAGCAGCGCATCCGCATGGAGGCCATGGGCGACGACTCGGGGCTGTACCCGGCGACGGGCGAGATGACGCACCCCGAGCGGGGGTACGAGCACACGAACCTCGACCACGACGTGCAGCGGGCGCTCGACGCCCTCTCGCCCGAGTACCGGGCCGCGGTCGTGCTGTGCGACATCGAGGGGCTGAGCTACGAGGAGATCGCGGTCACGCTCGGCATCAAGCTGGGCACGGTGCGCTCGCGCATCCACCGCGCACGCACGCAGCTCCGCGCGGCGCTGCCCCACCGGGACCCGTCCGACCGCGGCGGCGTCGACGGTGCGCCGTCCGAGGACGCCGCCGTCGGCGCGCTGACGGCGCTCGGGGCCCGCAACGCACCGGGGGGACCATGACGCACCTCGGGACACTCGTCAGCGCTCTCGCGGACGACCAGCTCTCGTCCGCGACGCGTGAGCGCGCGCTCGCGCACGTCGCGGCGTGCGACCAGTGCGCGGCCGAGCTCGCGGTGGCCCGGGCCGTGCGCAAGCGGTTGTCGTGCGCGCGCGACGTGCTCCCGACGACGGACCTGACGGCACGGCTGCTCGCGCTGTCGTCGGAGATGTCGGGTGCGCAGGGCGACCCGCTGCGGCAGGCGCCGCCGGCCCGGGACCCGTGGGCCGCGGCCCCCGAGGAGGGGGCGCTGCGTGACGCCCTCACCGGAGACCTCGTGGCCCATGCCCGACGGCGGCGCTCGCGTCGAGCCGTCGTCGCGGCCTCGAGCGGGGTCGCGGTCCTCGCGGTCGCTCTCTTCACCCTGGGCGACCGGCCGGTCGTCGTCCCGGAGCGGCACGTGGCCGCGCCGCTGACGCTCCTCGCCCAGGCCGGGCGCAGCCCGGGCGAGAGCATGGAGGCCGACCTGGTGCCCGTGCTGCCGACGGTCGGCGGGACGACGGCCGCCGGGGGTCGGGGCGCCTCGACCGGCGACGCCGTGGACCTGTCGGACTCCGCGGCGCTCGTCTGGATGTCCGAGCACGGCTGGACCAGCCCGTCGGGGATCCTCGAGGGCTTCGACGTGACGAGCGTCCGCCTCCTCGGTGACAGGCGGGACGTCCTCCAGGTCGACCTGACGGGTCCCGAGGGCACCATCGTGGTCCGGGAGCAGGTGGGGCGGCTGGACACCACGTCTCTCACGCGCTCGGAGGGCTTCGACGGGAGGTCCGTCTACGTCCTGTCCGACGAACCGTGGCACGTCGTGTGGCAGGCTGGGGACACGGTGATCGACGTCGTGGCCGAGGCGCGCAAGGAGGTGCTCGTCGCGTTCGTGGCGACGTTCCCTGCGCACGACTTCGACGAGGGGGTCCCGGCCCGCATCTCCCGGGGATGGACGACCATGACAGGAGCCTTGGGCACCCCATGACCGCACACGACGCAGCGCCCGAGCCTGCGGATCAGCAGCCGACCACGCCCGAGCCGCAGCCTGCGCCGCAGCCCGAGGTGCCGTCCGCCGCGCCCGCGCCCGTCCAGCCGGACGCGGCCGGGGAACCCTCGCCGCCCGCACCGCCGGTGTCGACGCCGCCCGTGCGGCCGCAGGAGACCGCGCCGCAGCAGGCGCCGCCGACCGCCCCGCGCGAGGAGCGGCCCCGCGAGCCCCGGAACCCCTTCGCACCGCCGTCGTCCTACCGGCCCACGGCGAGCGTCCCCCTGACGGCTGCGGGTGCCGGCGACGGTCCTGCGTCCCCTCCCGTCGGCGCCGTCCCGGGGGCGGCACAGCACGACACCCGCCCCTACGGCCCCCCGCTCGGTGCTCTGCCCGTCGCACGTCAGGGGCTTCCCGGCTACGGCGCACCCCACGGTGCGTCGGTGCCGGTACCGCCTCCGCCCTCCTACCCGGTGCGCCCGCCCGGTGCCTACCCGCCGGGGCAGCACCCCCAGCAGCAGGGCCTGCCCGGGCATCCGGCCGAGCACAGCCAGGAGGGACCGGCCGCGGCACCCGCGCCCAGGAAGCGGCGTCGCCTCGGGGCGGGGGCCGTCGCGGGGATCGCCGCGATCGCGCTGGTGGCCGGCGCGGTCGGGGGAGTGGCTGCCGACAGGATCGTCGACGGGGCGGACCGTCGGCCCGTCGACGTCTCGCTGCCCGTCGCAGGCACAGCGCCGGACGAGGCGCGACCGGCGGGCTCGGTCGCGGCCGTCGCGGCGAGCGTCCTGCCGAGCGTCGTCTCGCTCCAGGTCGAGGGTGCCGACGGCGTCTCGACCGGGTCCGGGTTCGTGATCCGCGAGGACGGCTACATCCTCACCAACAACCACGTGGTCGCCGGTGGCGCGGACGGTGGCGAGGTCACGGTGCTCTTCGCCGACGGCAGCGAACGTCCGGCGACGGTCGTCGGGCGGACGCCGGACTACGACCTCGCGGTCGTCAAGGTCGACGAGTCCGGTCTCAAGCCTCTGGTCCTGGGGGACAGCGACGGCGTCGTCGTGGGCGACCCGGTCGTCGCGATCGGGGCACCGCTCGGTCTCAACGGGACGGTCACGACCGGGATCGTGAGCGCGCTGCACCGGCCGGTCGCCGCGGGCGACTCGGCCGAGACGGCCTTCATCGACGCGATCCAGACGGACGCGGCGATCAACCCCGGCAACTCGGGCGGGCCCCTCGTCAACGGCGCCGGAGAGGTGGTCGGGGTGAACTCGGCCATCGCGCAACCACCTGGCACGGGAGCGGCGACGGGCAGCATCGGCCTGGGTTTCGCGATCCCGTCGAACCAGGCCCGGCGTACCGCCGAGGAGCTCATGGAGAGCGGCACCGCCACGTACCCGGTGATCGGTGTGCTGCTCGACTCGCGGTACCAGGGCGAGGGCGTCCAGGTCACGACCGAGCCGCAGGGGGCGCAGGACCCGGTCACCGCCGACGGCCCCGCGGACGTCGCGGGGATCCGTGCCGGGGACGTCATCCTGGCCATCGACGGTCGGCCCGTGAGCCTGAGCGACGAGCTCATCGTCGCGATCCGGGCCAAGGCCCCCGGCGACACCGTGACGCTGCGCGTGCGCACGGGCGACCAGGAGCGCGACGTCCGCGTCGTGCTCGACGAAGCCACGAGCGAGTAGTCTGACCGCGTGTTCGGAATCAACGGCTGGGAATTCGGGATCATTCTGGTGATCGCGCTCGTCGTCATCGGTCCGGAGCGGCTGCCCCGGTACGCCGAGCAGCTCGGCGGGTTCGTCCGCACCGCACGCGGCTTCCTGAAGGACGCCAAGGCGCGTGTGGACGAGGAGCTGGGCGAGCAGGTGGGCGACGTGGACTGGGCCAAGCTGGACCCGCGCCAGTACGACCCCCGGCGCATCGTCCGCGACGCGCTGCTCGACGACGACGGGCCCTCCGTGCCGTCGCGTCCCCGCCCGGGAGCCCCCGTGCCGCCGCCGCCCGGAGGTGCCGCGGGCCGTGCGGCGGTGCCAGCCGGGGCGCCTGCGCCGGTCGTGCCCGCCCCGTTCGACGACGAGGCGACCTGAGCCCGGTCCTCCGTGTCCCGGAGGGTGGCCCGGATTCGGTCGGTGCACGTCGACCTGTCAGAATGGGGCAATGGTCAACGAGGTTCCCGGCGTACGGCGTCCACGCATCTTCTCGGGGATGCAGCCCACGGAGGATTCGCTCCAGCTGGGCAATTACATCGGGGCACTGAGTCAGTGGGTCGCCCTCCAGGAGTCGTACGACGCGATCTACTGCGTCGTCGACATGCACGCCCTGACGGTCAACCCCGAGCCGGAGAAGCTGCGGGAGCGGACGCGTCGCACCGCGGCCCAGTACCTGGCCGGAGGCGTCGACCCGGACGGCTCGACGCTGTTCGTGCAGTCGCACGTCCCGGAGCACGCCGAGCTCGCCTGGGTGCTCTCGTGCCAGACGGGGTTCGGCGAGGCCGGGCGCATGACGCAGTTCAAGGACAAGTCCGCCAAGCAGGGCACGGAAGGCACGACGGTCGGCCTCTTCACCTACCCCGTGCTCATGGCAGCGGACATCCTTCTGTACGACGCGGCCCTCGTGCCGGTCGGTGAGGACCAGCGCCAGCACCTCGAGCTCGCACGAAACCTGGCCGAGCGGCTCAACTCGCGGTTCGGCGACGACACCGCGGTCGTCCCTGAGCCGCACATCGTCAAGGCGGTCGCGAAGATCTACGACCTGCAGGAGCCCACGGCCAAGATGAGCAAGTCCTCGTCGGGCGGCAAGGGCGTCATCTGGCTGCTCGAGGACCCCAAGGTCGCGGCCAAGCGCATCAGGTCGGCCGCGACGGACTCCGAGAACGAGATCCGCTACGACCCGGTCGCCAAGCCGGGCATCTCGAACCTGCTGACGATCTTCTCCGCGCTCACGTCGCGGCCCGTCGAGCAGATCGCCGCGGACTACGAGGGCAAGGGCTACGGCCACCTCAAGGTGGACCTGGCCGAGGTCGTGGTCGACTTCCTGACCCCGTTCCAGGCGCGGGCCGACGAGTACCTGTCCGACCCGGCCGAGCTCGACGCGGTCCTCGCGCGCGGTGCAGAGCGGGCGCGCGGCCTGGCGCAGGTGACCCTGGACCGCATCTACGACCGGGTCGGTCTGCTGCCCGCTCGCCGGACGCGCTGATGAACCTCCCCGAGCGGGGTCCGCACCAGGTGCGGATCGGTATCGCGATCGAGATCCCCGAGCCCTACGGCACCGCGCTCCAGGAGGCGCGGGCCGCGTTCGGCGACCCGTTCGCGGGAGACATCCCTCCGCACATCACGCTGCTCGGGCCGACCGTGGTGGACGAGCACGACCTCGACGAGGTCTACGCCCACCTGGAGGGCGTGGCGGCGCACGCGGCCCCGTTCCGGGTCATCCTGCGTGGCTCGGGGACGTTCCGGCCCGTGTCACCCGTGGTCTTCGTGATCGTGGCGCAGGGCATCGCCGAGTGCGAGGGGCTCGAGGGGGCGGTGCGGTCCGGCATCCTGGACCAGGAGCTGCGCTTCAACTACCACCCGCACGTCACGGTCGCCCACGAGGTCGACGACGAGGCGCTCGACCTCGCGTTCGAGGAGATGGCCGGGTTCGAGGCCTCGTTCGACGTGACCGGGATCCACCTGTACGAGCACGGCGACGACGGTGTGTGGCGTCCGGCACGTCGGTTCGACCTCACCGGGCTGTCGGACGGGTGAACGACACCCTCCTCTTCTAGGCTCGGGCGATGACCCAGCCGACCACCACCGAGCGTGCAGGCCCAGGCAGGCGCCCGCGCCCGCATCGCGACGGTTCCGAGGCCGACGACCGGCGGCCCACCGTGCGTGACGCCAGGACGCCCGGACAGGTCACCGGCCGCCCGGCGTCCGACCGTGGCGCCCCTGAGGCTCCCGGGGCCGTGGCTCGTCTCGTGTCCCGCGGGCAGGCCGTGCTGGCCTGGTGGAACGCGACGCGTCCCGCGCGAGCTCTCGCGCAGTACGGGGTCCAGCGAGGGGCGCTCCTGTGCGGCGGGATGGCCTACTCCGCGCTCTTCTCGCTGTTCGCCGGGCTGACGATCTTCTACACGGCCTTCATGGCCTTCCTGGGCAACAGGGAGGAGCTGCGCGACGAGGTCTTCGCCCAGATCGACAAGGCGATCCCGGGACTGATCAAGCAGACCCCGGACGGCGCGGGCATCATCTCGCCCGACCAGCTGATCCTCGACCGGGGCTTCGACCTGTCGAGCATCATCGCGGTCTTCGTGCTGCTGTTCAGCGCGATCTCCTTCATGGCCGCCCTGCGCACCTCGACCAGGGCCATGTTCTCGCTCACGGACGTCGGCCAGAACCCTGTGCTGTCCAAGCTGCGCGAGCTGGGCGGGTTCGTCGTGCTGGGGATCAGCGTCGTGATCTCCGCGGCCGCGACGGTCGTGGTCCAGACGCTCGGCCCGCGCTCTTCGGTCACGGCGCCCTGGCGTCGGTGCTGGTGCCCGTGGTGGGCATCTTCGTCGCGCTCTTCTTCGACGCGGTCGTGGTGCTGCTCATCATCCGTTTCGTCGCGGGTGTACGGCCGCCGCGCAAGGACCTGTACATCGGCGCCATGACCGCGGCCGCTGCCTTCGGGGTGCTGCGCTACCTCGGGACGAGCATCATCGTCGGGAGCTCGTCGCGCAACGCCCTGCTGGGCTCGTTCGCGACGTTCGTGACGATCCTGCTGCTCGCGAACTTCGTCACGCGCATCCTGCTGATGGTCGCGGCCTGGATCGCGGACCCGCCTGCGCAGCCGACCGCGGACGAGCTGCGGGAGCGGGCCGAGGCGGAGCAGGACGAGCGGCTCGAGGAGCGCGTCCGCCGAGGGGCAGGGTACGGCTACCCCTGGAGCCCGGTGGTCCGGGGCGTCCGGCGGGGCCGGGAGCCCAGGGTGTCCGTCAAGATCTGAGCCGTCCGACGCCGACGGCGGCCCACCGGCCGGAGCCGGGGACCGCCGTCGGGCAGTGCGGGGTGGGTCAGAACGCGCGGGTGATCATCGCGCGCTTGACCTCCTGGATCGCCTTGGTGACCTCGATGCCACGAGGGCAGGCCTCGGTGCAGTTGAAGGTCGTGCGGCAGCGCCACACGCCCTCCTTGTCGTTGAGGATCTCCAGGCGCTGGGCGGCGCCCTCGTCACGCGAGTCGAAGATGAAGCGGTGCGCGTTGACGATCGCGGCCGGGCCGAAGTACTGGCCGTCGGTCCAGAACACGGGGCAGGACGACGTGCACGCGGCGCACAGGATGCACTTGGTGGTGTCGTCGAAGCGCTCGCGCTGCTCGGCCGACTGCAGGCGCTCCTTGCTCGGCTCGTTCCCGGAGGTGATGAGGAACGGCATGATCTCGCGGTAGGAGGCGAAGAACGGCTCCATGTCGACGACCAGGTCCTTGATGACCGGCAGGCCCTTGATGGGCTCGACGGTGATCGGCTTGTTCGGGTTGACGTCCTTGAGCAGCGTCTTGCACGCCAGGCGGTTGCGGCCGTTGATCCGCATCGCGTCCGAGCCGCAGATCCCGTGCGCGCACGAGCGCCGGAACGTCAGCGAGCCGTCGTGCTCCCACTTGATCTTGTGCAGGGCGTCCAGCACGCGGTCCGTGCCGTGGGCCAGGACCGTGTACTCCTCCCAGTACGCGTCCTCGCCGTGCTCGGACTCGGGGTTGTAGCGCCGGAGCTTGATCGTGACCTCGAACGAGGGCACGGCACCGACCTCGGTCTTCTCAGAACCGACGGGGGCTTCGAGTGTGGCAGTCATCAGTACTTCCGCTCCATGGGCTCGTACCGGGTCTGGGTGACGGGCTTGGAACCCAGCACGATCTTGTAGGAATCGAACTCCTCGACGTGGTCGAAGTAGCCGTCGACGTGGCCGTCGGCGGTGTCGCCGGCGGACGTGGGGCGACGGTAGGCCATCGTGTGGAGCATGTAGTTGGCGTCGTCGCGCTCCGGGTAGTCCTCGCGGTAGTGACCGCCGCGGGACTCCTTGCGGTTGATCGCGGCGATGACCGTGACCTCGGCGATGTCCAGCAGGAAGCCCAGCTCGATCGCCTCGAGGAGGTCGGTGTTGAACAGGCGTCCCTTGTCCTGGACGGAGACCTTGCGGTAGCGGTCCTGGAGGGTGCGGATGTCGGAGAGCGCCTGGTCGAGCGACTCGCCCGTGCGGAACACCTGGGCGTTGGCGTCCATGGTCTCCTGGAGCGCCTTGCGGACGTCGGCCACGCGCTCGCCGTCGGGGCGGTTGCGCATCTCGTCGAGCTGCGCGATCACGGCCGCGGCGGGGTCCTCGGGGAGCTCGCGGTACTCGGCGGTCGCGGCGTACCTCGCGGCCTCGCGGCCGGCGCGCTTGCCGAACACGTTGATGTCGAGGAGCGAGTTGGTGCCCAGACGGTTGGAGCCGTGGACCGAGACGCACGCGACCTCGCCGGCCGCGTACAGGCCGCGGACGACGTTGTGCCCGTCGCGGAGCACCTCGCCCTCGACGTTGGTCGGGATGCCGCCCATGGCGTAGTGCGCCGTGGGGTACACGGGCACGGGCTCGGTGTAGGGCTCGATGCCCAGGTAGGTGCGCGCGAACTCGGTGATGTCCGGGAGCTTGGCGTCGATGTGCGCGGGCTCGAGGTGCGTGAGGTCGAGCAGGACGTAGTCCTTGTTCGGCCCGGCGCCGCGGCCCTCGCGGACCTCGTTCGCCATGGAGCGCGCGACGATGTCACGCGGGGCGAGGTCCTTGATGGTCGGGGCGTAGCGCTCCATGAAGCGCTCGCCCTCGCCGTTGCGCAGGATGCCACCCTCGCCGCGTGCGGCCTCCGACAGGAGGATGCCGAGGCCCGCGAGGCCCGTCGGGTGGAACTGGAAGAACTCCATGTCCTCGAGCGGCAGACCACGGCGGTAGGCGAGGGCCATGCCGTCACCCGTGAGGGTGTGCGCGTTGGAGGTCGTCTTGAAGATCTTGCCCGCCCCGCCCGTGGCGAAGATGATCGCCTTGGCCTGGAAGACGTGGATCTCGCCCGTCGCGAGGTCGTAGGCGACGACGCCGGTCGCATTGACCGTCTCGCCGTCGGGGACGTCCTCGGCCGCGAGGTCGTGGTCCGTGATGAGGTCCAGGACGTAGAACTCGTTGAAGAACTCGACGTTCTGCTTGACGCAGTTCTGGTAGAGCGTCTGGAGGATCATGTGACCCGTGCGGTCCGCGGCGTAGCACGAGCGGCGCACCGCGGCCTCGCCGTGGTTGCGCGTGTGCCCACCGAAGCGGCGCTGGTCGATCTTGCCCTCGGGCGTGCGGTTGAACGGCAGGCCCATGCGCTCGAGGTCGAGCACCGCGTCGATGGCCTCCTTGGCCATGATCTCCGCGGCGTCCTGGTCGACGAGGTAGTCGCCGCCCTTGACCGTGTCGAACGTGTGCCACTCCCAGTTGTCCTCCTCGACGTTCGCGAGGGCGGCGCACATGCCGCCCTGCGCCGCGCCGGTGTGGGACCGGGTGGGGTAGAGCTTCGAGATGACCGCCGTCCGGACCTTGCCGGACGACTCCAGTGCCGCGCGCATGCCGGCGCCGCCTGCTCCGACGATGACGACGTCGTACTGATGGGTTTGCATCGGTGTCGATGCCTCCTGTGACGAGTGGGAAGGGGGGACGGGACGATCAGGCGACGGCTGGGGGACCGCCGACCGTCAGGGCCGTCCGGTGAAGCAGAAGGACGGGAGCTGGTAGTCCAGGGCGTTCGGGGGGCACGGGTCGAACGTGAAGACCACGAGGGTGCCGAGCACCGTGACGACCACGAACGCCAGGTACAGCGCGCCCTTGAGCACGAGGCGCGTGCCGTCGCGCTGCGCGTAGTCGTTGATGATGGTGCGCACGCCGTTGGTCCCGTGGATCATCGCGAGCCACAGCATGAGCAGGTCCCAGACCTGCCAGAACGGGGAGGCCCACTTGCCGGCGACGAAGCCGAAGTCGATCGCGTGGACGCCCTCGCCGACCATGAGGTTGACGAACAGGTGCCCGAAGATCAGGACGATCAGCACGACGCCCGAGGCGCGCATGAAGACCCAGCTGTACAGCTCGTAGTTCGAGCGCGTGGTCTTCTGGCGCTTGTACGGGTCGCGGGGGGCCGCGAGGGGAGAGCTGGTGCTCGTGGTGCTCATCAGTGCCCACCTCCGAAGACGTTCATGAGGTGGCGGGGCAGGAAGCCCGCCATCGTCACGGCGAACAGGCCGACGACGACCCACAGCATGGTGCGCTGGTACTTGGGGCCCTTGGCCCAGAAGTCGACGAGGATGATGCGGACACCGTTGAAGGCGTGGAAGACGATGGCGGCCACGAGGCCGGCCTCACCGAGTCCCATGACGACCGTCTTGTAGGTGCCGATCACGGCGTCGTACGCCTCGGGTGAGACTCGTACCAGCGCTGTGTCCAGCACGTGCACGAGGAGGAAGAAGAAGATGAGCACGCCGGTCACGCGATGCGCGACCCACGACCACATGCCTTCACGGCCGCGGTACAGCGTGCCAGCGGGTGCACTGGGCACTTTAGGGGCCTCCTGTGGCGAGTTCAGGGGTGAGATATCGAGCTGGACGACGTCGTCCGCCGGTGGCCCTTCACGACCGCTCCACGTCGAGGCTCGGGAGAGTCGGGTGGAGCGGCAGATCCAGGGCTCGCCGGAGTCCGTCGATATCCGTCTCTGGGGATCCACCATAGTGATCCCGGCATCGTGGTGCGGACCGCGGGGCGTTCCCAGGGGCCCGGCCGGGCCGTATTGTGACCCATTCCACACGGCTCCCGATGACTTGGCGACGCCCGTCCGCGGAGGGTCCTCGGGCGCGGGGTCACGCGTCGGTCACGCGTCGGTCACTATGCTTCGAGGATGTCGACCCTCCCCGTTCCCGCGCCCAGCCCTGACTCGTCGCCGGACGGGGCCGCCCCGGTGACCCCGGCGATCCCCGGCTTCTACGCCGTGATCCCCGCCGGGGGTTCCGGCACGCGGCTCTGGCCGCTGTCGCGCCGTGGCAACCCGAAGTTCCTGCTCGACCTGACGGGGTCCGGCCGGTCGCTCCTGCAGGCCACGGTCGACCGCCTGGCACCTCTCGCGGGTCAGGACGGCATCGTGCTGGTGACCGGTCGCCAGCACGTCGCCTCGGCGCGCACGCAGCTCCCGGGCCTGCGGGACGACGCCCTGCTCGCCGAGCCCTCGCCGCGCGACTCGATGGCGGCGATCGGGCTCGCGGCCGCGGTGCTCGAGCAGCGCCACGGCGACGTGGTGATCGGATCGTTCGCGGCGGACCAGGTCATCACGGGTCGGGCGGCGTTCGAGCAGGCGGTCCGGGAGGGCGTCGAGGCGGCCCGCGCGGGCTACGTCGTCACGGTCGGGATCGCCGCCTCGCGCCCGTCGACGGCGTTCGGCTACGTCCGGAGCGGGACGTCGCTCGACCTCGCGGGCGCGCCCACGGCGCTGCACGCGCAGGGGTTCACGGAGAAGCCGGACGCCGTGACGGCGCAGCGCTACGTCCGGTCGGGGGAGTACCGCTGGAACGCGGGCATGTTCATCATGCGCACGTCGGTCCTGCTGGGGCACCTCGCGGACCAGCGCCCCGAGCTGCACGACGGGCTGCGCACGGTGGCCGCGGCGTGGGACACCCCGGACCGCGACCGTGTCCTCGCCGAGGTGTGGCCGGGCCTGGAGAAGATCGCGATCGACCACGCGGTGGCCGAGCCCGTCGCGGCCGTGGGCGGGGTCGCCGTGGTGCCGGGGAACTTCGGGTGGGACGACATCGGGGACTTCAACTCCCTGGCCGCGCTGCTCCCCTCGGCCGACGAGTCGGGCTCCAAGGTGCTCGGCGACGCGGACCGGGTGGTGCGACGCGAGAGCGCGGGCTCCGTGGTGGTCCCGGCGAGCGAGCGGGTCGTGACGATCCTCGGGCTCGACGACGTCGTGGTCGTCGACACGCCCGACGCGCTGCTGGTCACGACCCGCGCCCGCGCGCAGCAGGTCAAGTCGATGGTCGACCTGGTGCGCGAGCGGGGACTCGACGAGCTGCTCTGACGCGCCGCGCCAGGGCGCCGTGGCCGCGCGCGGGGAGCGGCGTCGTCGGGCGTGGACGGGGTGCCACGTGCCCGACGACGTCGCTCGCCCCTGGCGCGTCGCCCGCGTCCCGGTGCGTGGCCCGGGCGGCCGGGCCAGGGGCACCGGGGATAGTCTCGGCTGGTGAGCACGCCTGAGGAGAGCACCGAGAGCACCCCTGTCCCGTCGACCGCCGCCGGCACGGGAGGCAGGCCGTCCGCGACGGTGCACGCCGCAGGCCGCACGGCGCTCGGTGACAGGGTGGTCGAGCTCGCCGCGGGCCTCGAGACCGAGCTCGTCGCGATCCGCCGGGACATCCATGCGCACCCCGAGGTCTCGCGCACCGAGACGCGCACCACGGCGCTCGTCGCGGACCGCCTGCGGGCGGCCGGGCTCGCGCCGCGCCTGCTGCCGGGCACCGGGCTGGTGTGCGACATCGGCGAGGTGGACGAGGCCGCGGACGGCGGACCGCGTGGACGGGTCGCGCTGCGGGCCGACATCGACGCGCTCCCGGTCCAGGACCGGTGCGAGCTCCCGTGGTCCTCGGTCACCCCGGGGGTGGCCCACGCGTGCGGCCACGACGTCCACACGGCGGTCGTGCTGGGGGCCGGGCTCGTCCTGGCCGCTCTCGACGGACGGGGTCTGCTGCCACGGCCTGTGCGTCTGGTCTTCCAGCCCGCCGAGGAGGTGCAGCCGGGCGGTTCGCTCGACGTGATCGCGGCCGGGGGCCTCGACGGGGTCGACGAGATCTACGCGGTCCACTGCGACCCCAAGGTCGACGCGGGGCAGATCGGCACCCGCATCGGCCCCATCACGTCGGCCTCCGACGAGGTCTCGGTGACCGTCACGTCGCCCGGCGGGCACACGTCGCGGCCGCACCTGACCGGTGACGTGGTCTACGCGCTGGGGCAGGTCATCACACAGGTCCCTGCGGTGCTCGGTCGCCGGCTCGACCCGCGCTCGGGCGTGAACCTCACGTGGGGGGCCGTGCACGCTGGCTCGGCGCACAACGCGATCCCCAGCACCGGGACGGTCCGGGGGACGCTGCGGTGCCTGGACGTGCGGGCCTGGGAGTTCGCGGGCCAGGTGCTGCACGACGCGGTCGAGCAGGTCGTGGCCCCCTACGAGGTCGAGGTCACGGTCAACCACACGCGCGGGGTGCCCCCGGTCGAGAACGACGAGGCGGCCACGGGCGCGCTCGAGGCCGCGGCCCGCGACGTGCTGGGCCCCGCGTCGGTCCTGCTGACCGAGCAGTCCCTGGGCGGCGAGGACTTCGCGTGGTACCTGACCAAGGTGCCGGGTGCGATGGCGCGGCTGGGGACGCGGACGCCGGGCGGTCGCTCCTACGACATCCACCAGGGCGACCTGCGGGTGGACGAGTCCGCGATCGGGGCGGGTGTGCGGCTGCTCGCCCGGGTCGCGCTGGGCTGATCCGAAGGGGTGCACCAGGGGTGTTCCCGGTGTCCCGGCCCCCTGCCCTGGCCAGGGGCTCGACCCCTCGAGATGTTGCCTTGTGCAACCAAGTGTCCGACCGCTGGACGGCGGACGGTCACGGCTGAGACACAAGATGACGCTTCCATAACGAAGCGTCCGCGTTACCCGCAAGTAACGTTCGAGGTTCTCCGACGTGGCTAGTGTTCGATCAATACAGGCCGACGGACCCCGTGACCTTCCCGTGCAACGCCGCACGGGCAGGTCCCGGTTTTCTCCCGGGGGCCATCGACAAGATCGACAGGAGCTCATGGTGAAGAGAGCAATGCAGATGACGGCGCTCGCGGCCGTCGCCGCACTGGCGCTGGCCGCATGTGGAAGCGCACCCGACGAGGGCGGCGAGTCGGGCACGGCCGGGGGCTCCGACTCGAGCTTCAAGGCGTGCATGGTCTCCGACGCGGGCGGCTTCGACGACAAGTCCTTCAACGAGTCCGGCTACAACGGCCTCATGGCTGCCAAGGAGAACCTCGGCATCCAGACCGCCGTGGCCGAGTCGAAGGCCGAGTCGAACTTCGCGCCGAACATCGACAACCTGATCTCCGAGGGCTGCAACGCCATCATCACGGTCGGCTTCCTCCTCGCGACGGCCACGGGCGACGCCGCCCAGGCCAACCCCGACGTCGAGTTCGCGATCGTCGACTCGACGGCGCAGGACGCTGACGGCAACCCGATCGAGCTCGACAACGTCAAGCCGATCAGCTTCGACACGGCCCAGGCCTCGTTCCTCGCCGGCTACCTCGCCGCGGGCATGTCCAAGACGGGCACGGTCGCCACGTACGGCGGCCTCGAGATCCCGTCCGTGACGATCTTCATGGACGGGTTCGTCGACGGCGTCGCGAACTACAACGAGA
Source organism: Oerskovia sp. 140933 (assembly GCF_059651515.1). Lineage (NCBI taxonomy): Bacteria > Bacillati > Actinomycetota > Actinomycetes > Micrococcales > Cellulomonadaceae > Oerskovia > Oerskovia sp. 140933. The sequence continues at coordinate 15,801 of NZ_JAMXIO010000023.1, read as the reverse complement.
CGCACGGCACGGACGTCAAGACGCTCGGCTGGAACAAGGAGACCCAGGACGGCTCGTTCGCCGGTGGCTTCGAGGACCAGTCCCAGGGCCAGCAGCTGACGCAGACCTTCATCGACCAGGGCGCGGACATCATCATGCCCGTCGCCGGGCCGGTCGGCGTGGGCACCCTCGCCGCCGCCAAGGACGCGACCGACGTCTCCGTCATCTGGGTCGACGCCGACGGCTTCGAGACCAACCCCGACAGCGGCGACCTGATCCTCACGTCGGTCCTCAAGGAGATCGGCGCGGGCGTCGAGGACGTCATCACCGCGGCCTCCGAGGACGAGTTCTCCAACGAGCCCTACGTGGGCACGCTCGAGAACGGCGGCGTGAACATCGCGCCGTACCACGACTTCGAGTCCAAGGTCCCCCAGGAGCTCAAGGACGAGATCGACCAGCTCCGCCAGGACATCATCGACGGCACGATCGTCGTGGAGTCGCCGAGCTCGCCGTGATCTGACGCAGTAACTCGTGGTCGAGCCGGCCCGGGCCTCCGCCGGGCCGGCTCGACCAGTCTTGGGCTAACGTCGCAGGCAAGGCTGCCCGCGCATCGAAGGAGACCGTACGTGAAGCTGGAGCTCCGCGGAATCACCAAGTCGTTCGGCCCGCTCGTCGCGAACGACCACATCGACCTCGTCATCGAACCGGGGCAGATCCACGCCCTGCTCGGGGAGAACGGCGCGGGCAAGAGCACGTTGATGAACGTGCTGTTCGGCCTCTACCAGGCCGACTCGGGCGAGATCCTGCTCGACGACGTCGAGCGTTCCTTCCGCGGCCCGGGCGACGCCCTGGCCGCCGGGATCGGCATGGTGCACCAGCACTTCATGCTCGTGCCCGTGTTCACCGTCGCCGAGAACGTCATGCTCGGGCACGAGGACACCAAGGCCGGCGGCTTCCTCGACCTGGACGCCGCCCGCAAGCGCGTGCGCGAGCTGTCCGACCGCTTCGGGTTCGGTCTCGACCCCGACGCGATCGTCGAGGACCTGCCCGTCGGCGTGCAGCAGCGCGTCGAGATCGTCAAGGCGCTCGCGCGCGAGGCGAAGGTCCTCATCCTCGACGAGCCGACCGCGGTCCTGACGCCGCAGGAGACCGACGAGCTCATCGAGATCATGCGCCAGCTCCGCGGCTCGGGCACCTCGATCGTGTTCATCACGCACAAGCTGCGCGAGGTCAAGGCCGTCGCCGACGTCATCACGGTCATCCGCCGCGGCGCCGTCGTGGGCACGGCCGAGCCGACCGCCTCCGAGAGCGAGCTCGCCTCGCTCATGGTCGGACGAGCGGTCTCGCTCGGCCTCGACAAGGCGCCCGCGCAGCCTGGTGAGGAGACCTTCGTGGTCTCCGACCTCACGGTCCTCGACCCGAACGGCCAGGCCGTGGTCGACCACGTCTCCTTCGCGGTCGCACAGGGCGAGATCCTCGCCGTCGCGGGCGTGCAGGGGAACGGGCAGACCGAGCTCACCGAGGCCATCCTCGGCCTGCTGCCCTCCGCGGAGGGGTCGATCTCCCTGCACGGGAAGGAGCTGCGGGGGCTCGCACCTGCGGCGACCCTCGGCGCCGGCATCGGGTTCGTCCCGGAGGACCGCAAGGTCGACGGCCTCGTGCTCGACTTCTCGGTCGCCGAGAACCTCGTGCTCGACCTCTACGACAAGGCGCCCTACGCCAAGGGGATCGGCCTCGACCTGAGGGAGATCCGGCGCAACGCGCAGCAGCGCATCACCGAGTTCGACATCCGCACCCAGGGGCCCGGGCAGGAGGTCGGCCGGCTCTCGGGCGGCAACCAGCAGAAGGTCGTCCTGGCGCGTGAGCTCTCCCGGCCGCTCAAGCTCTTCATCGCGAGCCAGCCGACGCGCGGCGTCGACGTGGGCTCGATCGAGTTCCTGCACCGACGCATCGTGCAGGAGCGTGACAACGGGACACCCGTCATCATCGTGTCGACCGAGCTCGACGAGGTCGTCGAGCTCGCCGACCGCATCGCCGTGATGTACCGGGGGCGGATCGTCGGCGTGGTGCCGCCGACGACGTCGCGCGAGGTGCTCGGGCTCATGATGGCCGGCGTGCCCCACGACGAGGCCATCGCACAGGTGGACGAACAGACCGACACGACGGGAGCAACCCAGTGACCGACCAGCAGCCCGCCCCGCCGCCGACGGGAGAGCCCGCGCAGGAGCAGGCCGCCGTGGCCACGCCCCAGGGGTCGGGGGAGTCTGCCCGCTGGAGCGCCACCTTCCGGGAGATCACGACCGGGCCGTTCGGCGTCACGGTCCTGGCCTTCGTCCTGGCGCTCGTCATCGGCGGGCTCCTGATCATCGTCACCGACCCTGACGTGACCGCTGCGGCCTCCTACTTCTTCGCCCGGCCCATGGACTTCTTCGCCGCGGCGTGGAGCGCCGTGAGCGAGGCCTACGCGGCGATGTTCCGCGGTGCCGTCTACAACTACGAGGCACCGACCTTCGCCCGCGGCATCCGTTCCCTCACGGAGACCATGACGGTCTCGACCCCGCTCATCATCGCCGCGCTCGGCGTGGCGGTCGGGTTCCGTGCCGGCATGTTCAACATCGGCGCCCAGGGGCAGGTCATCATGGGGGCCGCGATCGGCGGCTACGTCGGCTTCGCCTGGGACCTCCCGGTCGTGCTCCACCTGCTGCTCGCCCTGCTCGGCGGCATCCTCGCCGGCGGGTTCTGGGCCGGCATCGCAGGCTTCCTCAAGGCGCGCACCGGGGCGCACGAGGTCATCGTGACGATCATGCTCAACTACGTCGCGCTCTACCTCGTGGCCTGGTTCCTCACGACGAGCGCGTTCACGCGGCCGGGCTCGAACCAGCCGAAGAGCCCCGGCGTCAAGGACACCGCCCAGCTCCCGCTGCTGCTCGGCGACCAGTTCCGCCTCAACGCGGGGTTCATCGTCGCGATCCTCGCCGCCGTGTTCGTCTGGTGGCTCATGACGCGCTCGACGTGGGGCTTCCGGTTCCGTGCGGTGGGGTCGAACCCGCAGGCCGCCCGGACCGCCGGCATGGGCATCGCGTCGTCGTTCGTCCTCGTCATGGTCGTCTCGGGCGCGCTCGCGGGTCTCGCGGGCGCGGTGCAGATCCTCGGGACGGAGAAGGCGCTCACGGCCGGCATCGCCGGCTCGATCGGGTTCGACGCCATCACCGTCGCCCTCCTCGGTCGCTCCAAGCCGGTGGGCATCTTCTTCGCGGGCCTGCTGTACGCCGGGCTCAACGTGGGCGGACGCGCGATGGAGGCCTCGACCGGTACGTCGATCAACATCGTCCTGGTCATCCAGTCGCTCGTGGTGCTCTTCATCGCGGCGCCGCCGCTCGTGCGGGCGATCTTCCGCCTGCCTGCCCCGAACCCCGTCGTCATGAAGGGAGCCAGCGCATGACCGCCATGGCTGCACCCGCAACCCAGGTCGCCGCCGTCACGGCCAAGCGCAGCTGGAAGCTCCCCATCACGCTGGGGGTCTTCGGGCTCCTGTCGTTCGTCCTGTTCGGGCTCCTGGGCCCGGCCGGGTCGGTCACGACGTTCGGCATCTCGACCGGGGCCGACCTGCTCCAGTTCGACCCGGTGGCCGTCCCGACGCGGGCGACCGCGATCGTGCTGTCGGTCCTGTGCCTGCTGCTCGCGGGCTACTCGTACGTGCGCGTCCGCGCCGACCAGCCGGTCGGTCGCTGGGTGCTCGCAGTGTTCGGCGTGCTGTGGGTCCTGACGTTCCTCGTGTGGGCCGTCGCGGACAAGAGCACGTCGATCGTGAGCCTCCTCCAGGGGTCGCTCCTGCTCGCGGTCCCGCTCGCGTTCGGCGCCCTGGGCGGCCTGCTCAACGAGCGGGCCGGCGTCGTGAACATCGCGATCGAGGGCCAGCTCCTGACCGGGGCGTTCGGTGCCGCGGTGCTCGCCTCGATCGTGGGCAACGCCTACGTCGGGCTCGTCGCGGCCCCGCTCGCGGGCCTGCTCATCGGTGCGATGCTCGCGCTGTTCACGGTCAAGTACCACGTGAACCAGATCATCGTCGGTGTGGTGCTCAACGTGTTCGCGGTGGGCCTGACGAGCTTCCTGTTCAGCTCGGTCCTCAAGAACGACACGGCCACGCTCAACACGCCGCCGCGCCTGCCGACGCTCCCGATCCCGCTGCTGTCGGAGATCCCGATCATCGGACCGGTGCTGTTCCGCCAGTCGATCATCGTCTACCTGCTGTACGTCGCGGTCATCGTCATCAGCATCGCGCTCTTCCGTACCAAGTGGGGCCTGCGGGTGCGCTCGGTCGGCGAGTACCCGCAGGCCGCGGACACCGTCGGTATCGACGTCAACCGCACCCGGTGGCGCAACGTGCTGCTCGGGTCGATGGTCGCGGGCCTCGGTGGAGCGTTCTTCACCATCGGGTCGGTCGGGGCGTTCGGTCAGGAGATGACGGCGGGCAAGGGGTACATCGCGCTCGCCGCGATGATCCTGGGCCGGTGGAGCCCGTGGGGCGCGCTCGGCGCCGCGCTGCTCTTCGGGTTCGCGGACAAGCTCCAGCAGGTGCTCGGCGTCCTCGAGACGCCGATCCCCAACCAGTTCATGCTGATGCTGCCGTACATCGTCACGATCTTCGCCGTCGCGGGTCTCGTGGGCCGCGTGCGCGGCCCGGCCGCCGCCGGCGAGCCGTACGTGAAGGGGTGACGGCATGAGCGAGGGCTCCGGCACGACGACAGGCCCGGTCGGGGGCACGCCCGACGGCGTCGACTGGGAGGCCCTGCGGGTCGCCGCCCGGGCCGCGATGGAGAAGGCGTACGCGCCGTACTCGTCCTTCAAGGTCGGTGCGGCCGCTCTCGTCGACGACGGGCGTCTGGTCACCGGTGCCAACATCGAGAACGCGGCCTACGGCGTGACGCTGTGCGCCGAGTGCTCCCTGGTGAGCGACCTGATCGGGAGCGGGGGCGGTCGCCTGGTGGCGTTCGCGTGCGTCGACGGTCACGGCAACACGCTCATGCCGTGCGGGCGGTGCCGCCAGCTCCTGTGGGAGCACGGCGGTCCCGCGCTGCTCGTCGAGACGACCCGTGGCGTCAAGCCCATGACCGAAGTACTGCCCGACGCGTTCGGGCCCGACGACCTGGTGGAGCGAGCATGAGCACGAAGAGCATCCCGGCAGGCGCCTCCGGCGCGGTGCCCGACAGGACCGAGTCGTTCGACGCGGTCGACGTCATCCGGACCAAGCGGGACAAGGGGCGTCTGTCGGCCGAGCAGATCGACTGGGTCGTCGACGCCTACACGCGTGGCGTCGTGGCCGAGGAGCAGATGGCCGCGCTCAACATGGCGATCCTGCTCAACGGCATGGACCGCACCGAGATCGGCCGCTGGACCGCGGCCATGATCGCCTCGGGCGAGCGCATGAACTTCTCGGCGCTGTCCCGGCCCACCGCGGACAAGCACTCGACGGGGGGCGTGGGCGACAAGATCACCCTGCCGCTCGCGCCGCTCGTCGCGGTCTTCGGGGTCGCGGTGCCGCAGCTCTCGGGGCGCGGCCTCGGTCACACGGGGGGCACGCTCGACAAGCTCGAGTCCATCCCGGGCTGGCGCGCGGCGCTGACCAACGAGCAGATGATGAACCAGCTCGAGCACGTGGGCGCCGTCATCTGCCAGGCCGGCTCCGGGCTGGCCCCGGCCGACCGCAAGCTCTACGCCCTGCGCGACGTCACGGCCACGGTCGAGGCGATCCCGCTCATCGCGTCGTCGATCATGAGCAAGAAGATCGCGGAGGGCACGGGCGCGCTGGTCCTGGACGTCAAGGTCGGCTCGGGGGCCTTCATGAAGGACCTGGAGCAGGCGCGCGAGCTCGCGCGCACCATGGTGGACCTCGGCACCGACGCGGGCGTGCGCACGGTCGCGCTGCTGACCGACATGTCGACGCCGCTCGGCCTGACGGCGGGCAACGCGCTCGAGGTCCGCGAGACGCTCGAGGTGCTCTCGGGCGGTGGGCCGCGCGACGTCGTCGACCTGACGGTGGCTCTCGCGGTCGAGATGCTCGCCGCGGCCGGGAAGCCCGTCCCCGAGGACGAGGTGCGGCGGGCGCTGTCGGACGGCCGGGCCATGGACAAGTGGCGCGAGATGATCGCGGAGCAGGGTGGCGACGCCCGCGCCCCGCTGCCCGTGGCGCGCGAGAAGGAGCACGTGGTCGCCGACCGCGACGGCGTGCTCTCGCACCTCGACGCGTTCGGGGTGGGGGTCGCGGCCTGGCGCCTGGGCGCCGGTCGTGCCCGCAAGGAGGACCCGGTGCAGGCGGGGGCGGGGATCGAGATCCACGCCAAGCCGGGCGACGTCGTGACCAAGGGCCAGCACCTGCTCACGCTCCACACCGACACGCCCGAGCGGTTCGACCGTGCGGTCGAGGCCCTCGACGGGGCGTGGGGCGTCGCGGACCCCGGCACGGTCGTCGAGACCCCGCCGCTGATCCTCGACCGCCTGGCCTGAGCATGACCTCGGCGGCGCACGAGCCCCCGGACGACGCGGTGTCGCGTGGTCCGGGGGCCCGTGCGCCCGACGACCGCAGGCCGCGCTCGGTGTACGGGGTGGGCGAGGAGCCGGACGTCCGGTTCAGCCTGGCCAACGAGCGCACCGCGCTCGCGTGGGTCCGGACGGGCCTGGGGCTGGTCGCGGGCGGTGTCGCGCTGACGTCGTTCGCGTCGCTCGCGGAGATGTCGGGCTTCGTCGACGTGATCGCCGCGGTCGCGTGCCTGGCGGGGGCGGGCTTCGCGGCGTACGCCCTGCTGTCGTGGCGGCGCAACGAACGGGCCATGCGCCGCGGGGAGCCGCTGCCCGCCCCGACGGGTCTGCCCGTCCTGGTGGCGGGCGTCCTGGTGCTGGCGCTGCTCGTCGCGGGCTACGCCGTCACGGAGGTCTGGCGGGCGTGACGTCCCCGGCGCGCGACCCCGGCCTGCAGCCCGAGCGGACCGCGCTCGCGTGGCAGCGCACGGTCCTGGGGGTCGTGCTCGGGTCGCTCCTGCTCGCCGCGGTCAACCTGCGCGTGGGCCAGCCCGTCCTGTCGGTGCTCGCGGGCCTGCTCGCGGTCGCGACCCTCGTCCCCGCGGTGCTGCGCCCGCCGTCGGGCGGTCTTCCGCGCGACGGGCTGCTGCGGTCGTGGGACTTCCTGGTGCGGGTCGCCTCGCTCGTGGGCGTCCTGGGGCTGCTGGGTGCGGCGAGCGCGGTCGTGAGCCTGGTGTGAGGGCGGGTCGTCGTCGGGCGTCCCGGGATGGCAGGCTGTCCGGATGATCGTCGCTGACCTCCAGGTGTCCCGGGTCCTGCGCGCCGTGGGGGTGGGGCGTGGTCCGCTGCCGCTCGTGCCGCCGTCGGGCCGGTACGTGGTCCCCGGGCCCGACGACGCGGCGCCCACGGTCCGTCGGCTCGCCCGCCACGCGGGACACCCCGGGCCGGTCGCGGACCGGCTCGTCGACGCGCTCGGGACGCTGCGCCCGTGGGAGCGGGCGCACGTGCTCGACCCGTTGCACCGGGCCGAGGCCCCCCGACCGGCGGCCGACCGTGCGGCGCCCCGCGACCCGGCCGGCGCACCGGGGGCCGGGCCGGACGCGCGCTTCGGCGAGCCGCTCGTGCTGGGCAGGGCCCGCGCGGTCCAGGTCGACGGGACGACGTGCGGCTCGGCGGTGCTCGCGGTCCTCGCCGCCGCGGGCGACCCCGTGGTCGCGCTGTGGCTCGTCGCGGGTACCGACGTCTCCCAGGGGTCCTGCGCGCACGTGGTGACCGAGGGCGTGGCGGGCGCGACGGCCCGGGAGCTCGAGACGTCGTCGGGCCGGTTCGCCGCGCTCCAGCGCCTCCTCAAGGCGCGCACGACGCACGCCGCGCTCGGCCCCCTGCCCTGGCCCGGGAGCCTCGGCACGCCCCCGTGGACGGCCGCGCGCGACGCGCGCTACGCGGACGTGCGCTACACGCACCGGGTCGTGCCGGGGGCGGGCGACAAGGACCCCGTGCTCGCGAGCGCGCTGCGCTCGGCCGCGGCGGGAGTGCCCGTGCCGCTGTACACGGGCGGCGACGTCGGGACGGGCTGGTCGACCGCCGTGCCCCGGCACGTCGTGCTCCTCGCCGGGGTGAGCCCGGCGGCCGCCGGGCCTCGGGGCGGCCCCGCGGAACCGTTCGGAGGGCGCTGGTGCACGGTCTACGAGCCGTCCTCCGGGGCCCTGCACCGGCTGCGCGTCGCGGACCTCCTCGAAGGAGCTCGTGCCGACCGCGAGCCGAGCAAGGCCGTGCGCCGTGCGCTCGGCGGCTGGCCGCACGTCACCTGGGCGGTCCTGCCCGCCGGACGGGCTGGCGGGTCGCGCCGCGTCGGGTGACGATGGGGTGAGACGAGAGGAGCACCCCCATGAGCACCGTCCCCGGCACGGAGTCCTGGCGAGACGCGGGCCTGGTCACGCCCGACGACGACGACCCGAAGAACCTGGTCGAGGAGGAGCTGACGCCCCCGGCCACGCCCTCGGGCACGGACGACCCCGAGGACTACAGCCCGCGGACCCCGCGCCCGGACCTGGACGGCGAGGCGGACGAGGCCGACGTCGTCGAGCAGGCGGCCGTGGTGCCGCTCGACGAGGGGGGCGACGGGGACGGCGCGGCCGAGGGGGAGTGACCCGCGACCGGCGGCCCGGGTGCGGACCGCCGGGAGTGCGCGCGTGCGGGCGTGACGCAGCCGTGACCTCGGGACCGGGTCGCCGTCGCGTGCGCCCGGTCCGCGCCCGGTAGCGTGAGCCCATGACCTCCACACCCTCCTCCGTGAGCGAGACAGTCGCGGCGATCGCCGCGCTCCCCAAGGTCGTCCTGCACGACCACCTCGACGGCGGGCTGCGCCCCGCGACGATCATCGAGCTGGCCGCCGCGGTCGGGCACGACCTGCCCGCGACCGAGCCGGACGCGCTGGGCACCTGGTTCGTCGAGTCGGCCGACTCGGGCTCGCTCGTGCGCTACCTCGAGACGTTCGACCACACGATCGCCGTGATGCAGACGCCCGAGGCCCTCGCGCGCGTCGCGCGCGAGTCGGTCCTCGACCTCGCCGCGGACGGCGTCGTGTACGCCGAGCAGCGCTGGGCCCCGGAGCAGCACCTGCGCGGCGGCCTGAGCCTGCAGGACACCGTGGACGCCGTCCAGGCCGGGCTGGAGGAGGGCGTCGCCCTCGCGGCCGCACAGGGACGCACCATCCGTGTGGGCCAGCTCGTGACCGCGATGCGGCACGCCGACCGCTGGCAGGAGATCGCCGAGCTCGCCGTGGCGAACCGCGGCAACGGTGTCGTCGGGTTCGACATCGCGGGCGCCGAGGACGGCTTCCCGCCCTCGCGCTTCCCCGACGTCTGGCAGTACCTCGCGGACGAGAACTTCCCCGTGACGATCCACGCGGGCGAGGCCTCGGGCGTCACGTCGATCGCCGAGGCCGTCCACCTGGGCCAGGCGTCGCGCATCGGGCACGGCGTGCGTCTCGTCGAGGACATCTCGTTCGACGAGAGCCACGGCACCGCAGCGCTGGGGCAGCTCGCGCACTGGGTCCGCGACCACCAGATCCCGCTCGAGCTGTGCCCCGTCTCCAACCTGCAGACGGGCGCGGCGGCGACCTCGATCGCGGCGCACCCCATCACGCGCCTCAAGGAGCTCGACTTCGCGGTCACGCTCAACACGGACAACCGCCTCATGTCGCGCACGTCCATGACCCACGAGATGACGCTGCTCGTCGAGCAGGCCGGCTGGACGCTCGAGGACCTCTACGACGTCACGGCCACGGCCGCGTGGAGCGCCTTCATCCACCACGACGAGCGCCGCGCGCTCGTCGACGACGTCATCCTTCCCGGTTACCAGGAGATCCAAGGAGCACAGCTGTGAGCACCCCCGGCACGTCCCCCCTCGACCGCGCGGCCCTCGCGCAGTTCGTCGACCACACCCTGCTCAAGCCCGAGGCGACCCGTGCGGACGTCGAGGCGCTCGTCGACGAGGGCGTCGCGCTCGGCGTCTACTCGGTGTGCGTCTCGCCCTCGGTCCTGCCGCTCGACGGCAAGGGCCTGAAGATCGCGACCGTGTGCGGCTTCCCGTCGGGTACCCACCACAGCGAGGTCAAGGCCGCGGAGGCCGCGCGCTCGGTCGCCGACGGCGCCGACGAGGTCGACATGGTCATCGACCTGGGCGCCGCCAAGGCGGGGGACTGGGAGTACGTCCAGTCCGACATCGCGGCCGTCCGGGCTGCCGTCCCGGCCCCGAAGGTCCTCAAGGTCATCATCGAGTCCGCCGCCCTCACGGACCACGAGATCGTCGAGGCGTGCCGCGCCTCGGAGGCCGCGGGCGCCGACTTCGTCAAGACGTCCACGGGCTTCCACCCGGCCGGCGGCGCGACGACGCACGCGGTCTCGATCATGGCCGAGACCGTGGGCGGACGCCTCGGGGTCAAGGCCTCGGGCGGGGTGCGCACGCTCGCCGACGCGCTCGCCATGATCGAGCACGGCGCCACGCGCCTGGGCCTGTCCGGCACGGCCGCGGTCCTCGCGGGCTTCGACGGGATCGAGCCCGCCGAGGGCGGTGCGTCGGGCTACTGACCCGACCCCCGCGACCGCGGGACGACCGAGGGGTGGCCGAGCCCGGACGGGCGGCCACCCCTCGGCGTATCCGGGTTAGGCTAGCCTCACTTCGCCATCGCGGGCGGAGCACCGCCTGGAGGACCGCATGACCGACCCCACCCCCCGCAAGCCCGAGCGCGTCGCGACCCGTGCCGTCGTCGTGCGCACCGAGCGCCTGACGCCGCACATGATCCGTGTGGTGCTCGGCGGTGAAGGGCTCGACGGCTTCGACGCGGGCCCGTACACCGACCGCTACGTCAAGCTGCTCTTCCCGGAGGCCGCAGGCCCCGAGGGCCGCGTCCCGATGCGCACCTACACGATCCGCTCCTGGGACCCCGTCGCGCGCGAGCTGGCCATCGACTTCGTGGCGCACGGCGACGAAGGTCTCGCCGGCCCCTGGGCCGCCGCCGCCCGGCCCGGGGACCCGATGTCCTTCCTCGGACCCGGTGGTGACTACGCGCCGTCGGGCACCGCCGACTGGCACCTGCTCGTGGGCGACGAGAGCGCCCTGCCCGCCATCGCGGCAGCCCTCGAGGCCGTGCCCGACGGTGTCCCCGTCCTCGCGGTGGTGGAGGTCGCCTCTGCTGCGGAGGAGCAGCCCCTGACCTCGCCCGGCGCGCTCGACCTGCGCTGGGTCCACCGGGACGCCCACCCGGACCGGGCGCCGGGCGACGTGCTCGTCGAGACCGTCGAGGCGCTCACGTTCCTTCCCGGCACGCCCCTGGTGTTCCTGCACGGCGACGCCGGGTTCGTGCGCACGCTGCGCCGCCACGTCCGCCTCGGGCGTCAGGTCCCCGTGACCGCGCTGTCCGCGTCCGGCTACTGGCGGCGCGGGCGCACCGAGGAGGGCTGGCGCTCCGAGAAGGCCGACTGGAAGGCCGCCGTCGCGCTCGACGAGCAGCCCGTCCTGCGGACCTGACGGGGGCCCTCAGCGGGCACGCTCGACCGCGATCGCGACCGCGACCCGGTTGGGCAGGTCCAGCTTGGTCATGGTGCGGCTCAGGTGCGTCTTGACGGTGGCCTCCGCGCAGTAGAGCCGCTCGCCGATCTGCGCGTTGCTCAGCCCCTCCGCGACGCCCTGGGCGATCTCCCGCTCGCGCTCCGTGAGCAGGCCGAGGAGCGCCCGGGCGCGCTGCTGCTCGCTGGTCACCTGACCCTGAGCGACCCGGGAGACCACGTAGCGGACCACGCGCGGGGCCAGCACCGACTCGCCGTCCGCCACCGCCAGGACACCCCCGATGAGCTCGGTGGGCGAGGCGTCCTTGAGCAGGAAGCCCCCCGCCCCGGACTCCAGGGCGCCCAGGACGTCGGTGTCGCTCTCGAAGCTCGTCAGGACCAGCACGACCGGAGGGTCGGGGAGGGCGCGCAGCGCACGCGTCGCCTCGATGCCCTGGACGCGCGCCATGCGCAGGTCCATCAGGACGACGTCCGGGCGGTGCGCGAGGAACGCCGGGACGGCCTCGTCCCCGTCGGTCGCCTCCGCGACGACCTCGATGCCGGGGTTGCTCGACAGGATGAGTCGCAGGCCCGTACGGACGAGCGCGTCGTCGTCGACCAGGAGTACTCGGATCACGCGTCGATCGTAGGGGCAGCCGCCCACAACCCCTCTTCCGCGGCCGCCGATCCGGTCGCCGGGTGCGGGCAGCCCGGGCACGTGCACGGCCCGTCGGCTACGCTCCGGGCGCATGGGGGAGCTGGCAGAGAGCTACGTCCGGTGGGCCGACGTCGAGACGCGGGGTTCCTCCCCGTCGTACGAGGGATGGGCGCGCGCGATCGCGGCCGACGACCAGGTGCTCGCCCTCATCGGGGCCCTGCCCGCTCGCAAGCGGCAGCCCAACCTGGTCTTCGCGGCGGCCCGGACCGCGGGCGCCCCGCTCGACGAGTACCACCGGTTCCGCCCCTGGCTCGTCCGGCACTGGCCCGAGGTCGCGGACATCGTGCTCGCCCGCTCCACCCAGACCAACGAGGCCGCCCGCTGCGCGCTGCTCGTGCCCGAGCTGGCCCGGCTCGACGGACCGCTCGCGCTCGTCGAGGTCGGCGCCTCCGCCGGCCTGTGCCTCTACCCGGACCGGTACTCCTACCGCTACCGCACGCCCGACGGCGTCGTCGCGCTCGATCCGGTCACGGGTCCCTCGTCCGTGGTGATCGGGTGCGCGATCGACGCGGGGATCGCGGCACCGACGCGGCTGCCCGACGTGGCGTGGCGAGCGGGCATCGACCTCAACCCTCTCGACGTCGGCGATCCCGACGACGTCGCCTGGCTGCGGGCTCTCGTGTGGCCCGAGCACCACGACCGCCGCGAGCGCCTCGAGGCGGCGTGCGCACTCGTGGCCACGGATCGACCGCACCTCGTCCGCGGAGACCTCCTCGACGACCTCGACGAGCTCCTGGGGTCAGCACCCACCGACGCGCACCTGGTGGTCTTCCACAGCCAGGTGCTGATGTACGTCGAGCCGGCGGGCCGGGAGCGGTTCGTCGAGCGCATGCGCGGGCTCGACGGGACCTGGATCTCGCACGAGGACTCCCGGGTGCTGGGGTCCTCCGCGGGCCTGGCCCACGACGGCAGGACCGTGCTCACCGTGGACGACGTCCCGGTCGCGCGGGCCGACCCGCACGGACGGAGCATCGAGCGCCTGTGAGCGGGCCTCACCCGGGCCGGGGGGGGGGGGGGGGGGGGGGGGGGGTCGACGACGTCGCTGACCCACGGCAGCCACACCTCGACGACGAAGCTGCCGTCACGCGGCCCGACCGCCGACCGGCCCCCGAGCAGCTTGGCTCGTTCGGCGATGCCCGTGATCCCCGCCCGGCTGCCGGGCGCTCGCGGGCCCGGTGCGTCCGGGAGCGGGTTGGCGACGCGCAGGCTCACCCCGCTCGCCGGGTCCCCGCCGAGGTCGATGAGGACCTCGCTCCCGGGCGCGTGCTTGTGCACGTTCGTCAGCGACTCCTGCAGGATCCGGTAGGTCGCACGCGCGACCTGCGGGCTGATCGACGAGGCCTCGTCGAACACCACGGTCGCGACCAGGCGCGTCCCCGCGGCCCGGGTCGTGGCGAGCAGCGCCGGCAGGTCCGACAGCGTGCCGCCGGCGCGCTGAGCCTGACGCTGGGCCAGCCCGTCCGGGTCGCGCAGGATCTCGATCAGGTCCCGGAGGTCCTCGAGCGAGCGATGGGCGTTCTCACGGACCACCTTGGCCGCGTCGCGGAGCTGTCCGTCCTCCTCGGGGACCGAGACCTCGAGCACCCCCGAGTGCAACGACACGAGCGAGAGGGAGTGTGCGAGCGTGTCGTGCACCTCGCGTGCGATCAGGTGGCGCTCCTGCTGCCGGGCGACCTCCTCCTGCTGGCGGCTCACCTCGTCCCTCAGCCTCTCGGTGACCTGGTCCTGGCGGGCGACCTCGTCGCGCAGGTGCTCGGCCACGACCTCGTGGTGCTGCGCCTCGCCGCGGAAGCGGCCGACCTGGTAGTGCGCGCGCCGGGCCCAGCCCACGCTCACCGAGAGCGCGAGCCCGCCGACGAGCAGGAGGACGTAGACCCACGGGGCTGCCCCGACCGCTGCCTGCGCCCCGGTCGGGGTGAAGGAGAAGATCTGGTGCTCGGGCTCGCGGACCATGTCCCGACCGAGGGCGACCGCCGTCGCGAGGGCCGTCACCGCGCCCAGGAGCCATCCCGTCCGCACCGGCCGGGAGGAGATCACCCAGGAGAGCGCGACGAGCGCCCCGATCGCGTCGAGCGGGAAGACCAGGGCCCCGGCGCACGCCACCACGCAGACCGCGACGGGATAGCGGCGCCGGAACACGAGCAGGGTCGCGACCCCGACGGCGTACAGCCAGCCGAGCATGACCCACACCACCGTGCCGCCGCTGGGCGCGGCGCCGTCGACCATCCCTCCCGCCGACCCCGCGTACGTGACGCACGCGGACGAGGCGAAGAACGAGGCCGCGACGATCCAGACCGTCGCCGCACGGGACCACCAGCGCCGGCCGCCGGTCGGCCGGTCGGGGACCGTCCCGGGCGAGAGGGCCGGGGGCGGCACCGCGGGACGCCCCCGGGGCGCGGCGGTCCGTCCCTGTCCCTGCGGCCACCCCGCTGGGTGCGGGGCAGCACCTGGGGGGACCCGGCCGCCCGGCGGGACCGGGGCGGCGCCCGGCCGTCCCGGCGGCACGGGACCGCTGCGGTGCGGCGTCGCGCGGGGCCAGGGGGCGCCCGAGGGCGGGTACGGGGTGGTCACGGCCCCAGCGTAGGGAAAGCCACCGACGGAGGGAGTCCACCGACCGGTGCGGCGGGCCGTCGTCCGCGTACGACTTTCGGTGCGCCGACCGTACCCGGACCGCCGACGCCCGGGCAGGGCCCGGCGCGGTGAGGTGGTGACGTACCGATCCGGAACCACGAGAGGCCCTCCCATGAGCAACGACCCGGCGCAGCAGCCGCCCGTCCAGCAGCAGCCGCCCGTCCAGCAGCAGCCGTACCCCGTCCAGCAGCCGGCGCAGCAGCCGTACCCGCAGCACCCGTACCCGGCAGGACCCGTCGCGGCGCCGCGCAGGTCCTTCTTCGCGCGGCACAAGGTCTTCACGGTCTTCCTGGCGATCCTCGCGCTGGTGATCGTCGTCTCGGTCGCCTCCAACCTCGGTGGCGACGACCCGGCGGGCGGCACGGGGGCGGCCGGGACGACGGACGCTGCGGAGCCGGGGGCGGAGCCGGGCACCGGTGAGGAGGCCCCCGCCGCCCCGGAGCCGGCAGCGCCCGCGGCGCCCGGTATCGGCACGGCCGTGCGCGACGGCAAGTTCGAGTTCACGGTCACGGCCGTCGAGCCGGGCGTCGGCCGGGTGGGTGACGACCTCCTGGGGGTCGACGCCCAGGGACAGTTCGTCCTGGTCCACGTCACGGTGACGAACATCGGCGACGCCGCCCAGATGTTCGACTCGAGCTCCCAGAAGCTGTTCGACGCCCAGGGACGGGAGCACTCGGCCGACTCCACCGCCGGGATCTACCTGGGGGACGCCAACAGCTTCCTCAACGACATCAACCCCGGCAACTCGATCCAGGGCGTCGTGGTCTTCGACGTCCCCGCCGACGCGGTGCCCGCGAGCATCGAGCTCCACGACTCCTTCCTGTCGGGCGGGACGCAGGTCGCGCTCGGCTGACGGGCCCCGAGGCAGGGCGCGCCAGCACGGACGACGCAGGCCGTCGCCCCGCTCCC